>JADJNU010000004.1 GCA_016714165.1 Bdellovibrionales bacterium | reverse complement strand
GTGATCCGCGACTCTGCCGCCGATATAAAACGTCTAACTAACCGCCTCCTCGGGAAATGCCCATTGCGGATGACAAGAAATGCATGATTCTCAATCCGGCATTGGAAAAGATCCTGCTTAAACCATTTTTAGAGACATCATTCAGAATAGAAATTTTGGACCATCAAGGCAGTCGGCCTAACTACATATTGTTGCGAACTCCGGAAGTTTTTGCCGAGGTGATCATTTATGCCGACGAAACGGAGTTAAATGCGGTCTTCTCCAATTTGATCAATAATGCCAAGGAGGCCTACACTGACGAGTTTGGCGTTGTGCACATGATGTGCGAAGTCATCGATGACAATGTGTTATTTCCATAAGGGATTTCGGTTGTGGCATTCCCTCAACAGATCCCTGGAAAAAGATTGGAAATGAGGAAATCACTCATAATAAAGTCAATGGCGAAGGCATTGGATTATTTCATGCATATAACTCTTTGAGGTCTGGGGAGGAAGAGTTGAAATTGAATCAGCTATTGGCAGGGGAACGACCGTAGGGCTGATATTTCCTTACATTCTCAGGGGAAGCTTTTCTCCAGATTCCAATCCCCACCTCGATCAGCGAATCCCTCCATGAACGCCAACAGGCCGAGTAGGATGGGCAGTTCTTTGTTGCCCGCTTGGCGGCTTGGCCATTTGGCCCCATTTAAGTGGAGTCCTTCACTAAGCGCAGTAGCGGGCGTGCACGACGACGAGCGCCTCTATCTCGCCTGAGCTTGGTCTCTTTCCGAAGCCTTGAGGCCAAGTGATGCACGATGACAATGTTTGAGATTTGCAAAAGGAGGCGAAGTGCAACCATAGACCAGGTATTGACGATTTGTGTCTCTGAAGCGGTCGCCAATCGAGACATCCTGTCAGCATCAAGCCGAGAGAGTTCGCTGTTGAGCTTGTCCTTCTCCAAGGTCATACGACGAACCAGGGTGATTCTCCGAAGCTTCAGATTTTCGTCAATGAGCACATTGCGTTCTTTGATTCTTGCTTCAATGCGAGAGATTTGTGTTTCAATGGCGGCCAGCTGGTCAATGGCCCCGTAACCCTTGCCAATGACACCGGAACAGAACGACTAGGAAGAATAGGCAAACAGGAGCAGGATGAGAGTTTTTGAGGCGATTTTCCAGACAAGTTTTGACGGATGAATCACCGAGAAAGCCAAAAGCAAGAGTTCAACAATGACTGCTGCCAATATTGAAGATTCAACATTCGCACTGTTTGAACGATAAAAGTCAAACGCTTCGCTCAGCAAGAAATAACTGATTGATATAACTAGAAATACCAAGAAGGCATTGGTCAAAAATTCAACCCAAAAACTTTGACCAGGTTTTGAACCATTCAACTTTGAGTTTGAATATTCAAACAGGGGAAGTTGACTTGATTCGCTGAGGCTTTGATTTTTGTTTTGTCCATGGTGCAAAGTGTGTTTCCGGATGGTCCTCCGATCTAGAAGGCGATCCCGGTTTTGAGTGTACTAATTGGAGTTATAGGTTCTTCGGCAAAAGGTTTTCATTTTATCCCTCCTTGGAATTGCTTGGACCTTTTCTGAGATCTTCCTCCTGACCAGAGCATTTGGTTGAACTTTGCCGCTGATATTGAATCTCGAGTTTGAGCAAGAAAGGCCGCTTTGGCCATGTCGCAAATAAGTCCAGAGTAACCACTACAAAGACCCAGGGACAAAATTTGCGGAAAGCTAAGAAAAGAAAATTGATGGATTTCATTTGAGTCTCCTTTGAGTATTCTTGGTGTTGTTAACAAGTGGCCACTTTTGCTTGTTGGCATTCGATCGTTTTCCACCACTCTGAAATGGCAAAGATACGTCCCACGATTTGAGTTGGGTTAAATCTATTCCGGCAGATTTCGTTAATTTTAGCCTGTTGCTCCTCGGTGAGGGATAGGCTCTTTCAAAGGCTTGGGCCTTATCAAGCCACTGCTGAGCCTCCAGTTTTTGAGTTCTAACTCTTCATTTTTTGCTGAGCATCTCGGGATATTCGAGTCTCGTTCAAGGAGTTCATCTTGCGGCTCGAACAACCTCCTGGAGCACCCCATTCATGGCTTTTGACAGGTAGGCCATTGGCGAGTGACAAACCTGAAACTCACCAGACTGGCCGGCTCTTACTCGCGGCCTTTGAGCAAGGCGAAGCAATCGACAATGTCTTGAACCTGGTAGTCCTGTCTCAATTCTTGAAGAACTTTCCACTCTCTCTCTCGCTTTTTGAGGGGTTTGAGATTCTGGAAGTAGTCCTGAAGGAACTTTGGAAGTTCAGAGAGGAGTTATTGTTTTTATATTTATTAATATCTTTAAAGAGGTCGAATTTGGAACCTCCCCTGGGTTGAAGTTGTGACCTGGGGTGAGGTGGATTTTCAGCCACCGGGTGGGCCGCAATTTTTGCCGTCTCTAAACGACGTGTATCTTTAGAATCAGCATTGCCTTTGTCTGTTTCACTTTCTTTCTTGGTCGGTCTATCGGGCCCTTCCCAGGCCTCTGGTAAAATGAGGCCAAGCATATTCGGACGATATTGATTGCCTTGTTGCTTTTGAATGAGACCCTTTTTGACAAGTCCGGATACCGCATCAAGGATAGCCGCTCCACGCAAGCCTGTTTGTCTCTCTAGAACCTTTTTAGATAGAGGGGCAAACTCCCGCCGAAAGGAAATGGTGAAGCGAGCAATGATGAGAGCCACCTTGATTTCATTTCGAGTGAAATCCCCTGTCACAAGTCGCATCAGAACAGGATTGGGAATGCGGGTATAACCCTTCTCAAGGCCCTCCACGGCTCGTGATTCTAAGGCCACAGAACTGTCTTGCTCAGTCACCCGCCGAACATGCAGTTTGTGTTCTTCGCTTAATTCAGATCCGACCTGGGTCGGTTTTTCGACCAGGGTTGATTTTCTTACCTGCGTAACTGTAACTTCATTTTGGTTTTCTGATAAACTCGCTGCCCGAATGACTCGTGGGGCGAGAGTCCTCGTACTGAGGGTATTGAACTTCATTGGTCCTCCATTCCATTTGACACTGGTGGGACCCTTGATCGAAGATAATGGGGTACCTCCAGCAGCTGCATCCCGCAGCTTCTGTTAATGAATGATCAGGTTTCGGTCATTTAACGAGTTCGAAACCCGATCAGGTTTGAATTTGAAAGCCCACGGGTTGCAGCCCATGGGCTTTTATTTTTTAAAATTGATTATGAGATTGTATTCACTCGGTGCCTCCTTTAGTTCAACACGCGCCGGTCCCTGATACTCAGGAAACTCTGCGAACACGTATTGCTAGCGACACCTTTCGTAGGACAAAAATAGGACAAAAATAGGAAAATCCCGAAATCTCACGACTGACTGGGAAATGTCGAAGCTGCGATCTCCTTGATACCACTTGCTTCTAAATCCTTAATTTTCATTTACATTCCTATTTTTTTGAATCTGGGGCTCTAAAAATTGGGGCGACCGACGGGGCTTGAACCCGCGACAACCGGAATCACAATCCGGGGCTCTACCAACTGAGCTACGGCCGCCACAGAATAACAGTGACTGTTTATAAAAAATTGAACTCCAAATATCAACTTAGTTAAATATAATACAATGCATTAAGATTCTGTGCTGGCAATAATATCTAGGTATTATTCACATGGAGTCCCTAATGGAGTCCCTAGTAGTCGCAAGGTCCAACTCGAACACCCTTCGCCTGGCATTGCTCATGAAAATTTGCAGGAAGCCTTGTCTCATCAGCCCATTTTCCGTTGGCATCGCAACGTCTTCTTAGACAATTGACCTGAGGAAGATCAGTGCGGCAGTTCTTTTCGCCCTTTGGATTGTTTTCGCAAACCCAGTAGCATTGATCCATTTCAGCTTGAGGCGATTGACAAACAGATTTTGAGGCCCCTTTTTCCTGCATGGAGACTGTCTTTCCTTTTGGTTTCTCTCCGACGGACGATTCCCAATCCAGCTGTTCAATTTCTTTGGCACTCATCTTATGAACCGGCGTCATGTATCCACGAGCTACAAATTCATTGATCTCTTTGTCAGAAAAAACTTCTGAACTATTCGCTTCAACAACATAACTTGCATAGGTCCCTTTGCTGACATCCAAAGATTGCGATTGGTCTGCATTAGCCAGAACTACAGATCCCGTCAAAGTTTCAACTTTAGTTATCTCCTTGTGCCCAATATTAAAACTGACCACAAAGTCAGTTCCTCGCACTCCGGCAACAGCACTCTTTGTTCGAACCTTGAAGTAAGAGCTTGTATCACCCTTGTACTTTTGCTTAACTTTGCTCCTCACCTTGCCCTTGATCAAATCTAGCAGGGCTCGCCGATCTAGCTTGGAATCAGACTCATATTCCGACATCAGAACTTCCGACTGGGGCTGAATATGAAGTTCATTCGCATCCTGAAATTCTATCCTGATCTCAGCCTGAGCCTCGGTCTTTACTTTGTCCTTCGTGTGCACAGATATTCCGACACGAACTGAGTGCTGCTTTCCAGAGGGTTCCACGAGCCAGGATTCGCCTTTGCTCCACCTAACCTTTCCGATTTCACCGCCGCGAGGTAGGGATTCATTGGCAGCCGCTGCTGAAGCCGGAGTTCGATCACCATCAGGGACCTCCGAAGCCCCTTTCTTCTGAGAAACCTCGCAGCCAGGTGGGATTGGATCCTTCAATTGACAACTTGGTCTCGAACAACTGCGAACTCTGTTATTTCCACACTTTTCCGAATAGAACGTCAGGCCTGTTTGGTTTTCGCATGAATTGCAGTCAAGCTTTGGACAATCGCATGGATCTCCCGAACTGGCATATGATGGAACGCAAACTCCAAATACCAAGATGGCCGCCAGTACCAAAAAGTAAGATGGCAATAAACGCGAAATTCCAAAATGGGACAATTCTGGCCTGCCAGGGCCACCGTCACTGCCAATAGATACAAGCCCTCTCTCATGGATTTTCTCTATTATGCACTTAATCATGACTTATCTCTCCAACCTTCCAACTCAAGATGGCTTGATGCCGACAACAAATGGATACAGTCGCATCCCACTTGAGTTTTTCGACATCTCCCCTCTGCGACCTTAGTACCATTTTGAGAATTTCCGAAATATAGATAGATAATTGTCTCTGTTCAGCTCAATCGCAGGAGCTTATCAGCAGACAAGTCCTGAAGACCTAAAGACCTATATTTTTTTCATATAGCTCGGTATATGTCCCATGAAGAATAATTTTAGTTACACGTTCCCAGAAGGCAGAACCTCGCCGCTTGTCTAACACGGCAGTCAGAGTTATGGTTCCGCCCCTAGGAACAATGGAAAGGAATGAGACAATGAATTTGGACAGACCATCCCTAAGACTTGCTGTTTTTATCTTGAGTCTATGTTTTGCGACCAAAGCGAGAGCTCTCTATTCAGTCATGGAGACTGGAGATATCCTCTCTGAAGGCTCATTTAGGGCGGGCCTAGAATCTCAATTTGTCTCTGACGGAGATAGGGGTGTTAATTTGATTGGCCGATTCGATTCCTGGTTTAACCAGGACGCCAATCTGAGAGCCGTCATAGGCTCCGGCACAACTGATTTTTATGCTGGTGGATTTTTCAAATGGATTCCATATCCAGATACAGAGGGCCAGCCAGCAATCGGGCTCTCCTCGGGTATTATCTATGCAAGATACGACGGATTTGATTCCTCAAACAGAAATGAAGACATCGACGAAATATCTCTCCGCTTTCACCCTCTCATCAGCAAGAAAATAAAAACAGAAATTGGTGAAATGAATTCTTATGCTTCCATTCCTATTGGGGTTTCATCCAGAGAGGGTGAAGGAAAATTCCCTGTCCAACTGGCCGGCGGCGTTGAATGGAAAACCGAGCAATGGAAAAATATCACATTTACAGGTGAAGTTGGCTTCAATGTACATGAAGCCTTCTCCTACTTTTCCGTCGCAGCTCGCGTCCAGTGGGACGAAGAAAATGGCCTGTCATTTGATTAACTGAATGAATAATCGATACGTCTGATTGAATGATTAATCTGATTGATCGATCGGATATCTCAATCTCGCTCGAAAAAACAGCGGAGGAGCCCCACCCTTGTAAAAGGATGGGGTTGCCGTTCTGTCCTCGCTCTGCTACAGCAAAGAAAAGTTAGCTCTGTTAATCAATTAATTGACGTCCTTGTATTCTGCATCAATGACATCACCTGGCTTGCCGTCACCCGAGCCTCCAGCTCCACCATCAGGAGCGCCGCCACCACTCGCCTTGCCTTTTTGTTTTTCGTAAAGAAGACTGCTCAAAGTTTGACTTGAATTTGTCAGACGATCAGTTGCTGATTTAAGATCACTCACCGAAGCCCCTGTATTGTTCAGAACTCTTTTTGCGTCCTCAATTGCGTCATCAATGGGCTTTCGATCTCCATCATTAAGGTTAGACTTATTATCGGCGACCAATTTCTCAGTTTGATAAATTAAATTGTCCAAGCTGTTACGATGAACGATTGTTTCTTTCTTTCTTTTATCTTCATCAGCATGAAGTTCAGCATCTTTCACCATACGCTGAATATCATCCTCAGAAAGCCCTGATTTAGCTGTGATCTTAATTGCCTGTTCCTTGCCCGTCCCAACATCTTTGGCAGACACATTCAGGATACCGTTTGCATCGATGTCAAAAGTAACCTCGATCTGAGGCATGCCACGAGGAGATGGAGGAATTCCAACTAACTCAAAACGTCCCAGCGCCTTATTGTCACCTGCCAGCTCACGTTCGCCCTGCAACACATGAACATCGACGCTTGTCTGATTGTCAGCTGCCGTAGAAAAAGTCTGACTCTTCCGAGTTGGAATTGTCGTGTTACGCTCAATTAACTTCGTCATCACTCCACCCAAGGTTTCAATACCCAGAGACAAAGGAGTAACATCAAGGAGAAGAACATCTTTTACATCGCCCGCAAGCACCCCACCCTGAACAGCGGCTCCAAGAGCCACCACTTCGTCAGGATTTACCGAACGATTTGGCTCCTTTTTAAAAAAATCCTTCACAGCTGCTTGAACAGCAGGAATGCGGGTAGAACCTCCCACCAACACGACTTCATCGATATCCGATATAGACATACCAGAATCGGCCAAAGCCTTCTTGCAAGGCTCCATGGTCCTCTTCACTAAATCCCCTGTTAACTGGTCAAACTTAGCCCGAGTCAATTTCATGTTCAGATGTTTCGGACCAGAAGCATCTGCAGTGATAAATGGAAGGTTGATTTCTGTTTCCTGGGCGGAACTCAACTCAACCTTCGCCTTTTCAGAGGCCTCCTTCAGTCGCTGAAGCGCCATCTTATCCGAGCGCAACTCGATTCCCTGATCCTTTTTGAATTCATCCATAATCCAAAGAAGAATGCGTTCATCAAAGTTGTCACCACCCAAGTGAGTGTCCCCGTTCGTCGCTTTAACCTCCACAACATTATCGCCAACCTCAAGAATGGAAATATCAAAAGTACCTCCACCCAAATCAAAAACGACAATTTTCTGGTCTTTTTTCTTATCAAGCCCATAAGCGAGAGCCGCTGCCGTTGGCTCATTGATGATCCGCTTCACTTCGAGACCCGCAATCCGACCTGCATCCTTCGTCGCTTGACGTTGAGCATCATTGAAGTAGGCTGGAACTGTGATCACCGCCTCGGTCACCTCATGGCCTAAATAATCTTCTGCAACCTTTTTTAGTTTACCCAAAATCAAAGCGGAGATTTCCTCCGGAGGGACGGCCTTACCATTGATGTCAAAAGCAGAATCCGTACCTTTCTTAACGACCTTGTAAGGCACCAGCCGACTCTCCTCGGAGACTTCCTCCAAACGTCGACCGATAAACCGCTTCGCCGAAAAAATCGTATTTTCAGGATTTGTCACTGCTTGGCGCTTGGCAATCTGACCCACTAACTTTTGTCCATCTTTAGTGAACCCAACCACTGAAGGAGTCGTCCTCCCGCCCTCTTCATTAACGAGAACCTTCGGCTCTCCGCCCTCCATGATAGCAACAACAGAGTTCGTCGTACCTAAATCAATCCCAATGATTTTTCCCATACTCACATACCCCTTATTCTAAAAATTTTACTCTTCACGTACCTAATCTGGGTCGCCATTTTCAGCCGTCAAGATGTAAGATTGAATTTAAAAACCAAACAGACCTTTGCCCTCAGATACTGACTCACCTTTACTCCCAGCAATTTCACGCAGGAGCTGCTCTTCCTTTTTTCCCAATTTCTTTGGTATCTTCACTTCAATTTCCAAAATCAAATCGCCACGACGCCCTCCACGAAGTGAGGGGAAGCCCTTGCCGCCAAGACGAATTCTGTCCCCGCTCGATGTCCCTCTCGGAATCTGCACCTTTTCCTGATCTACCACAGACTGGAAGTTAACCTCCGCACCTAAGAGAGCCTGGAGATAACTAATCTCTAAGCTCCCAATGAGATGTTCTTCCTGCCGTCGAAAAGACTCTTCTTCCGTCACATCAATTTCGACATACAAATCGCCACTGGGGCCTCCCAAAAAACCGCCTTCTCCTTCATTCGACAATCTCAACTGAGTCCCCTTATCAACACCTGCAGGAACATTGATCATCATTTCGCGATTTTTCTCTATCCGGCCACGACCATGGCAGTGCCCGCAGGGGTCTCTGATGACCCGCCCCTGCCCTTTGCAGTCAGGACAAGTAGTGGCCATTGAAAAAAAACCCTGACGCCGAACAACTTGCCCAGACCCCCCACAAGTCAGACAATTCTCCGGCTCTGTTCCTGTTTTGGCTCCGCTCCCGCGGCAGGGATCACAATCAACTCCTGAAAGAAACTCAACCTTACGCTGAGCCCCCAACATCACATCTCGGTAACTGATTTCCAAAAGATACCTGAGATCACGCCCCCTTCGAGGACGATTTCGCTGCTGAGTCGACCGCTGAGCTCCTCCACCAAAAAAGTCGCCAAAAATATCACCAAAAGCACTAAAAACATCGTTCACATCGGAAAATCCTGCCCCGCCACTTTGTGGACCGTCAACTCCTGCTCGACCAAATCGATCATAGCGAGAACGCTTATCAGGGTTTCCGAGAACCTCATAGGCCCGAGCGGCCTCCTTAAATTTCTCTTCGGCGGCCTTATCTCCAGGATTTTTGTCAGGATGAAACTGCATTGCCATTTTTCGATAGGCCTTCTTAATTGTGGACTGATCTGCCTCGCGACCCACTCCAAGAACCTGATAATAATCTCCGCTCATATCCCACCTTTAATAAAATAATACGCGAGGCTCCGAATCGGGCCAGACACACCCCCCAAACCTGGGATTTTCTCAAGCTACGTCAAGGCCAACAGGACGAATATTCTCATATTTTAACTAAATGACCCATAATATCGACAGGGGATTTGAGATGAACCGACAAAACCATCAGGCGTGCCCCAGAAGCCAAGTTTTGTCGGGAAAGACACGGGGTCCTTCTATTTCTTTAAATCCGGTGAGACAGATGGGTTTACCGATGAAAGTCCTCTTTCCTTGTGGAGGATTGCCTCAACTTCTGCCAACCTCTGCTTTGCACGCAGAGGCACCTCATCAGGAGGAAATTTTTGTATGTATTCCTCTACCACTGCCTTTCCCAGCTCAGCCAGGCCGGCCTGGGAATAAACATGGGTTGCCAGGAAATAGACCCAGGCAGGGGCCCCCGAATCTCCCGCTTGCTTAAGTAACCTGGCCCCTTTCTCTAAGTTTCCTGTCTCAAAAAGCGCATGATAGGCAGCTGTATAAGAGATCTGCCAAACTCGAGGAAAGGCAACAACCCCTTTATCAAAAATGATCTCCGCTCCCTCCCGGTCGTCAACAAGGATGCTCAGCCCTGTCGCCCCCATGGTGTACACGATTTCAAACTTTGGACTCAGATCAGTTATTTCATCTAGCATGTGAAAGGCCCAGCCCTTCTTACATTGGGCTGGCGACTTTGGAGCACCAGTGGGATCCGTTTGGACGGGCGATTTGGGCTCATCAAACTGACTAACCTGGGCTGTCACGGATGTCGCCCCACAAAATTCCATGTCCTGGATGCTTCTGATCCAGAGACTGTCGGCAATGGAGTCCCCATAACCAAAAGTAAAATGCTCGATGTTTTCAGGAGGGAGAAGCGTTGGATGGCGATCCACTGATTGATTCGCAACCTGTAAACCGAAATAATACGTCCCGCAAAAAGATCCGAAGGCTGCAATCAGATAGCACAAAACAGTCTTCATGTCCCTTTTCCCCCGAGCCCAAAAAGAATAATAGGACCAATAATAAAAAAATATTAATAAGAAGAAGAACCGATCCAAAACCTACGGACCCAACTCCCCAGCTATGATGATTCCACAGCCGCCAAAAAGTCACAATTCATTTTACTTAATCAAAATAAAAGCCCGCTCACACACCGACCCAAATAAAAAACAAGGAAGCACTGAAGGCTTCCTTGTTTCGAACTAACTCTTCCAAGAACAGACCTGCTGAAAAATCGGTCTACAGATCTACGATAGAGTTAAGAAGAGTTTTATCTTCTGCCATCGACCAAGTGTCGCGAACGGCATCGTCACCATCAATATCGCCAGCTGCGATAGCTGTGAAAACAGTTGTAGTGGGAGGAACGTCACCGGCGATAGCGACGAAGGCAAGACCGAATGGAGTTTCTGTGCAGGTTGTAGAAGCTGGGCAATACACAGAAGTATTGAATTGAACAGAGGCCGCACCAGCTGCAACTCCTGGACCTTGATAACCGATGATATTAGCCACGCCACCAGCAGAAAAACCAACTCGGAAGCGCAAGTTACCGTTGGGGTCATATCCGATATTTCGGAAATCTCCAAGATAAGTTCCCCACTCCATTTTGTAGGTCTTCTCAGCAGTGTACAATCCTGAGAGAAGTGTTTTTGCTTCGGATTGTCTCGCTTTGGCCTGAAAACGCTGGAAGCTTGGAACTGCAACCGCAGCCAAAATACCAATGATTGCAACCACAATCATGAGCTCGATCAGAGAAAAGCCCTTTGCGTTATTAGTGATTCTTTTCATTATTCCTCCTTATTACGTTCTGGCTTATTTCACCATACAGTTTTAGTTTATCTACCCTCTTACTTCATACTTCTTATTTCAAAATTTAAGATTCTCACTTCTTCTCTTATTTTCTTTCTCTTAATTTTCTTTTTTCATCTCGATCTGCCTCTCCCTATCGAACCTTTAAGAGATTTTCTTAACCAGAGTCTTGATTATTCTTAGGAGCAAACTCGATGCCGAAAATGTGTTTTGTTTTGAGTCATCTTTTTTAAATCTGAAACAGATCGCTTTCTTAATCATATTTCATCTTGAGAATACTCCACCCAGTCACCTCTTACGTAAAATGAATATACAGTTTCCAACCCCTCGCAAATCGGGAGTTTTTCGGTTGAATAGAAGTTTATGGCATCTCTCTAACAGGGGGAAGTGACAATATCCGTCAATTTCATCAGTCAGGTGCCGGACCCATGTCCTGAAACGGTGCAAAGACAGGATTTAACTCCACATGCATTCCGGCCCTAACTCCTCTTTACAAAAGCAGAATTGGACTCATAATAAGTCGGGTGGAGTTCCGTGGTTTTCTTTGGCATCCCGATTTTCGGGGATCAATTGGGGAGGAACGAAATGCGAATCTGGTCCAAAGTCTTAGTTGGCATTCAGGCTTTAAGCCCAGCATTGGGGGGTGGTTTGCCTCCAAGTAGAATCGATGGACATCCTCTGTTAGGTGCGGATAACGATGTAGGAGATATTGGATCTCAAACTGGAACACTCACCAAATCGAGATCTAAAACAAAAGAACCTTCCCTCTATAAGGTTGTTCTTCTCAACGATGACTTCACCCCCATGGACTTCGTTGTGCAGATTTTAAAAAAATTTTTTGGAAAATCTGAGGCTGAAGCCAACAATATAATGTTGCAGGTCCACAATCAGGGAGCTGGAATTGCGGGGGTTTTTAGCCACGAAATCGCTGAAACAAAAGTTTATTTGGTCCACGAGTACTCGCGCCAAAGTCAACATCCCCTAAAATGCGTTATGGAGAAGGCCTAAGAGGAGATTTCTATGATTGATCCAAAACTTGAAAGAGCTCTCAACTATGCGGTTGAATCGGCTCGCGATGGTCTATACGAATACGTAACTTTAGAACATGTTTTGTTGGCTCTCATCGAAAAAGATGCCGACGCCATTGAAATACTAGAAGCCTGCGGACTGAACTTGACCGATCTCTCAAAAAACCTCAAGTCCTTCATCCTCAATCACTGTCCCAAATTGGAGAGACCACCTCATTCCAAAGAGGGAGAGTGGCGACCGGAACTCACAATGGCCTTCCATCGTCTCCTGCAAAGGGCCGCCATCCAGGTTCAGTCCTCAGGAAAGCGTGTTGTGACCAGTGCCAATCTCTTGGTGTCTTTGTTTAATGAGAAAGAAAGCCACGCTCTCTATTATTTGCAGGAAGAAGGACTCACGCATTATTCTTTGGTCAATTACATCTCCCATGGACGAACAACTCTCCCCCCACCATCCCAAGACAATGAGAGCCAGAGGGCTATTGATGGCCTCCCCCCCTCTGAGGACGGCGTCCAAAAAAAATCTGCTCTCGAAGCCTTTTGCGCTAATCTCAATGAAAAAGCCAGGGCCGGAAAAACCGACCCACTCGTTGGACGTGAAGACGTCTTGGATCGGGTGATTCAAGTTCTTGCAAGAAGAACGAAGAACAATCCTCTTCTCATCGGAGAAGCGGGAGTTGGAAAGACTGCCATCGCTGATGGGTTAGCTCAGAGAATTGTCGAAAGCAAAGTTCCCGATGTTCTAAGTGATTGCGTGATTTATTCCTTAGACTTAGGCTCTCTTCTCGCTGGCACTAAGTATCGGGGGATTTTGAAGAGAGACTCAAGGCCGTTGTCGGCGACTTGAAAAAGCAAAAACACGCCATTTTATTTATTGATGAAATTCATACAGTAATCGGGGCAGGGAGCACATCTGGCGGAACCATGGACGCTTCGAATCTGCTCAAACCAGCACTCACTGATGGAAGTCTCGCTTGCATTGGATCAACAACTTACAAAGAGTATAAGAATCATTTTGAGAAAGATCGGGCGCTTGCCCGGCGTTTTCAAAAAATAGAGGTCAAAGAACCATCGACCGAGGAAGCTGTTAAAATTCTAGAGGGACTACAAAGTCACTACGAAAAGTACCACAATGTTAAATTTGCTAAGGGTGCCATTCGAGTGGCAGTTGAGTTGTCGGCAAAATATATTCAGGGCCGTCACCTGCCTGATAAGGCAATTGACGTCATTGACGAAGTGGGGGCCTCCGCTCGTATACGTGCATTAAATAACGAAACAAGAGTTATTCGAACCGCTGACATTGAAAGGGTCGTGAGTGCGATGACCCAAATACCTGTTGAATCCGTTTCTCAAAACGACAAAGAGCTCCTGCGCAGTTTAAAACCAAAATTGGAGTCACTTATTTTCGGGCAGGATAACGCGATTAAGAAACTGGTCCTGGCCGTCAAGGTTGCACGCACGGGCTTGAGCAGAGAGGACAAGCCCATTGGCTGCTACCTGTTTGCAGGACCAACGGGAGTTGGCAAAACTGAAGTCGCCAAACAACTCGCCCACCACCTGGGAGTCCCTTTTCTTCGCTTTGATATGAGCGAATACATGGAAAAACACACAGTATCAAGATTGGTTGGGGCTCCTCCCGGCTATGTCGGATATGAGGAGGGCGGACTGCTCACGGATGCCATCACTAAAAATCCTTACTCAGTTCTTTTGATGGATGAGATTGAAAAGGCTCACCCCGATTTAATTAACATCCTTTTGCAAGTCATGGACAACGGAAAGCTCACAGATTCAAACGGTCGCGTTTCAGATTTTCGTCATGTGACCCTCATTATGACCACCAATGCAGGGGCCTTCGAGGCAAGCAAAGGAGGCCTGGGTATTAACCCAGATCAGGGCAGTGCCCGCTCCTTAGAGGCGATCAAAAGGTTATTTCGTCCTGAATTCCTCAATCGTCTCGATGCAACAGTGGAGTTTCGCAATCTTGATAAACCAATCCTTCTCAGGGTGGTCCGAAAATTTGTCAACGAACTCGCTGAGCAGCTCAAAAAGCGAAAAATAAAGTTAGATGTTTCCGATTCAGCAATAGAATGGCTATTCAATAAAGGCCATGACCCCGCTTATGGAGCCCGACCCTTCGCTCGAATTGTTGATGAGCACCTGAAACGCCCCCTCGTTGACGATATTCTGTTTGGCTCTCTCGAAAAGGGGGGGACTGTTGTGGCGACCGAAGAAAAGGGCGAGCTCCATCTGAAAAAAAAGGGCCGTTGACCAATGAGAGATATGAGTGCAATCAACTCTGAGGCTTAAATCACCTCATTCAATTAACTCAATTGTGGCCCGTTTAGCACTATACTGAAGTGACAATGACCCACACAATAAACATGTGTGTAAGATGGTGAACCATTTGGTCGAATCCCAGACAGTTCCAAAACGATGATTTGTCTCGATCGTTAAAGCGCCCGAGGTAACGAGGGCCCGACTTTATGCGGTCCATGAAAAAGTGAACGACAAAATCTAATGCGCTCAACCACCACAATCGAGGGCAAAGATAAAACACCAAAGACGCTGTCAAAACTGCGTGAACCGTACAATGAACAGTCAAGGGCACGATAAATTCCCAGCCCGCTCGCGTCTTTTTGAGCATGTATTCAACTTGCAGAGGAAAATCAGCCAAAAAATGTTTCACCTGGAAAAATACCAGTAGGAGAAAGCTGAGTTCGAGTTGAGTCCATTTTCCCGAGTCCATTTTTGCCTCTATCGACAATTACTCATCGGAATTCCTCATTTCCCGATTGAATAAAATAT
This sequence comes from Bdellovibrionales bacterium, assembly GCA_016714165.1. Taxonomy (NCBI): domain Bacteria; kingdom Pseudomonadati; phylum Bdellovibrionota; class Bdellovibrionia; order Bdellovibrionales; species Bdellovibrionales bacterium. The sequence goes on along the minus strand of JADJNU010000004.1, from coordinate 145,263 downwards.
CCATCTACGAACCGAAGACCTGAAACCGCGATTGACTTAGGTCCAGACTCAAGCCAGATTATATCCTTTATGACCAATAACATCGTCGCCACTCCCACTTCCCCTAAAAATGCCAACAAAGAGAATCCTCTTGTCGCTATTTTTTTGACGATAGCCCTCCCCGTTGCCGTTCTTAACCAATTGACCAAGAGACTCGGCGAGAGCGGGCCCCTCCTGGCCTTGATTTTGGCCTTGGCTTTCCCAATTGGGTACGCAATCTGGGACTATTTGAATCGGCGCCACAAAAGTTGGATGGCTGTTCTGGGAGTAGTTAATCTCTTACTGACCGGAGGCCTCGCTCTGATAAAGCCAGAAGGAATCTGGTTTGCCGTAAAAGAGGCGGCATTCCCTTTTGTGCTCGGGGTTGGAGTCCTATTTTCTGCTTTTACGGAAAAGCCTCTGATGAAAATGATCACTTATAATTTACATGTACTTGATATAAAGCTAATCGATGAGCGGCTTCGAGAACTCGGGACCGAAAGCCGCTTCGTGACACATCTGCGCCGTTCGACTCAATATTTTGCTCTGTCCTTTTTTATCAGTAGTTTTTTGAATTTTGTTCTGGCCTTTCGAATATTTGTGTCAATTGATAAAAATCTGCCGAATCTTGAACAAAGCGCCATTCTCAATGACCAAATAGCTCGGATGACTTGGATGGGTTTCGTCGTTATTGCTCTGCCTCTCATGGGTTTTTCAATGGTGGTCATGTGGCATTTAATACGAGGGATCAAGCGTCTCACAGGCCTGACTTTCGCCCAAATTCTACCGAACGAACAGCCGCCGTCTCACTCTTAGATTTCAAAAAAGTATCTAACGCAAGTCCTCAATAGGATCAGAAAGCCCCACGTCTTCATTTTCTGGAACAAGATTGGCTGATTCTCGAATTTTTCTAAACTCTTGCGCCTCTTCACATAAGCTTGGCGGGCGACATCCTCCATCCGCTCTTTGTCCTTTTGCATTTTCAAATACTCGGGCTCAAAATCTTCCGGAGGAGCCCTCTTTCCCTGGAGAATCTTGTACTCGCGTCGAAACTCCTCATACTTTCCTTCTTCTACAAGTCGATTTTGACGATACTCGTCAGCTGAATCAAGCAGTTCACTCAGCTGGCGCTTTCTGTTTTCACGATGAATATAAAAGTCCTTGAATCGCTCATTGAGATCTCGTAGTTTCAGGTCGAACTCAATTTTGTCTAATTCGGGCTGATTATTCTGAGCGCTTGCTGGCAGAATAAAGTTTGAAACAAAAAGAAACAGAGTCATCATTGCTGATACAGTTGCTATTGTCATACCCCTGATTTTGCCCGAATGTACCCGAAAAAGGAAAATTTTCAAGACTTTCCTCTCGACCTAAATCGAGAGTAGCCCTATGTTATGATTTTCAAAGAAAGCAGGAGTCCATGGAGTACCTATTTGAAGTTGGCGTTTTCGCCGCAAAGATCGCTGTCATTGTCGCTGGCTTTCTTGTTGTTATTGTTGGCATTGCCCTATTGGTTTCTCGGAAGCAACAAGAACAGAGGGAACATCTTGATATCTACAATTTGGGAGAGAAGCTAACCGGGTACGCCAATCTCCTAAAGATGTCCATCTTTACTAAAAAGGAATGGAAGGAAGAGCTCAAGCGACAAAAGGAGGATTTAAAATCAAATTCAAAAAATAAAAAGACCGAGAAGAAAGCTCGTGTTTTCGTGCTCGAGTTTGACGGTGATATGAAAGCTGATCAAGTGGATCGGCTACGACAGGAAGTTTCTATTCTTCTCTTGGCCATGAACCAAAGTGACGAAGTCATTGTGAAGATTGAAAGCCCAGGGGGTATGGTTCACGGATACGGATTAGCTGCAGCCCAACTCATGAGATTCCGTCAGAAATCAATACCTTTGACTATTTGTGTGGATAAAGTTGCCGCGAGCGGAGGCTACCTTATGGCCTGCACCGGAGATCGCATCTTGGCCGCCCCATTTGCCATTGTCGGATCTATTGGCGTAGTGGCACAGGTGCCTAATTTTAATCGCTTTCTAAAAAAACACAATGTTGACTACGAGGAAATCACTGCTGGAGAATACAAACGCACTATCAGCATGTTAGGAGAAATAACCGACAAGGGCCGACGCAAGTTCACTGAGCAGATCGAAGATACGCATCTTCTATTCAAAGAATTCGTTCACAAATGTCGCCCTCGGCTCAATCTCGAAACGGTAGCAACCGGCGAACACTGGTTTGGAGAGAGAGCGCTCGCCCTTGGCTTAATAGATGAAATCAAGACGAGCGACGAACTTGTAATGGAGAAAATGAAGGAGAAAGATATCTTTTATCTAGAAATGAAGGAGAAAAAGACTCTTAGTGATAAGCTCTCGAAGGCTTTTGGGCAAAGCGCCCGTCTGATTCGCGATCAACTCCTCAGGATTTTTAGCTACAGTTCTTGAAAAGAGAAGCGAGGATTTAAAAATCACATTCACGGTCAGATGCACTTCTCATTCGAAAGGGATCTGCACCAGGAGGGGCTGGTTTTTCATTTCTTTCCATCAGTTTTTTTGCCACCAGTCTTGTCCTGATTTTTGTCTCCCCCGACTTCTCCCCCGACTTCCAATTTCCTGTTCACTGGGTCTTCCGGAACGATCCTGCGCGCTGTCTCCATCACTTTTTTTCCGAGGGATTTAATTTTCTCTACGCCCTGCTCAGATATCTCTTTGACCAACATCTCACTGGAACGGATAAATTCTACAGTTCCCGGTCTCTTTAGCTCAGGGCGACGCTCGCTCAACAATTGCAGCATGGCTGCACTTGGCCGAACTTGAACATAATCCACGGTACCAGTAACCTCCCAGCGCATTTGCTTAATCTTCGGAAAATCGACGACAATATCTCCAGCCAAACTGCGAGAGTCATCCCACTTTCCGCTAGAGAAAAGTACAATCTTGCCAGGCGCACTGGCCCTAAACCTCTCCCAACTTCCACTGTTCCGAGAAAGTTGTATTTTTCCGCTCACATCTGAGAGACCAAGGCCGTCATTAAAATTCAATTCATCCAAAAAAAGAGGTCTAAAAGCCTGAAAAAATCGCTCATCTCTTGGAAAATTGATTTTCTTTGCTCTAACAAGTGATGAAAACGAATTTTTAACAAAATCTGTTTTCATCTTAATATCCTGAAGTCTCCAACCACTGCCTTTGATCTCAGAAATGCCAACATCGCCTCTCCAAAATGATAAATCACCATTTTCAACACGACCTTTTCCAAAGGCAGACAACTGGCTTATCTCTCCGCCCACCATTAAATTCTGAATCGATTTGTTGAATTCCAGACGATCAATGGCCATCTGTATTGCACCACTACGAAAGTCGCGATCTAGATTGAATGTCAGCTGCCCTTTGAAATCACCACCCTCCAGTTTCATGTCAAAAAGGTTTCCCGATATTCTCTCCTTTTTCAAAAAAGCTCTCCCTTTAAGCTCTTGACAGGTTGCTTGCCCTGCACACCCCGATTAGAAAAGGACAGTTCAAGATCCCGGATCTCGCCAGAAAATTTCATCTCCTGTGAAGATTCATAGATCAATTGACCATCGAGAAATCCAAATCGGCTGAAAATCCCACTCGGCCCTGTTCTTTGGAGAACCTCAACGGCTTTTTGAAGGTCAACATCCCTCAGGTCTATCCGTAACGGATCAAACATCGGGGTTCTCCAAGGATGCCAAGAACCCTCCAAAACATTCACTGAGCCTATATCACCTCGCACAAAGCAGGGTTCCAATCGCAAAGGCTTTGTTTCTAAATCGAGTATTTTTCCTGAGTAGGCCAAATGACAATTCAACCAAAGGTACCTTGGCTGAATATCTTCACTGATGAGGCGACGATCCTTGAAAATATTTAAAACGGGATTCAAAGGAATCTGCTTTTGATCAAGAGAGATCTGAGTCGTCAAAGAAAGCCAATCAACTTCAGCATTCCAGCGTATGAGTCCCTCTTTATAGTTCCCCGAAATCTCCACCTGACTCAGGTTAGGTGCTAAAAAAATATGAAATGCCAAGGGCCGAGTTACAGAACCGGCAGCATTGCTGCTGAAGGTTCCTGCATCAATGACTATTCCTCCCGATGCCTGCAAACCTTGACGCTTCCCCACTTCGTTCCAGATAAGTTGGGCGTTCTGGACAATCACCCTCCACTCGCTACCTCTGCCATCAACAAACTCTAAGCGTGGGACTGAAATAGAATCAATTGCTGATACAACTTGTTCTTCCCACTTCTGCAATCCATGAGCATATTTTTGAGCGATAACTTTGAGAAGAGTCGGATCCAGGGGAAAGCCACCTCGTACACTATTTCTCTCGTCTATTTGGTCTGCGTCGCCTATATTGTTTATTTGGTCTACTTGTTGTTTATTACTCTGACGGCCCATATTGCCAGTCTCTTGGTCAAGAATATTTTGAGAACCGAGTGGATCATATTTTTCCTGCGAAGCGCAATTTCCTGGCAAATATTTTAGCTGGCTGTTGCCGAAATTCAGACTGGAAAAGTGAACTTTCTTCCTGATCAGAGCGGCGGGAGACAGAGGTATTCGAACATATTCAGATCTGAATTCAGACAAAGACCGACAGGCATCAGAGCTTTTTACCGAGACTTCATCGACAACAAGACCTAACCAGGGCAACCAAGACCGTGAAAATTCGATCCTCGCCTTAGAAAACTCAATTCGAACAGGCAAATCAGCTTTATCCAGGGACTCTTCAATCCAATAGCGGATCTGCGCCGAACTCAATATTGTCTTCAGCAAAAATGCCACAACAAAAGCAAATGTTAAACCAATCGCAAAGAGAATCCAACCCCTACGAAATCCCACCAAGGGGAACAGCGACCCACTATCTGGGCGAGAAAGGTGTCTTGCCAAATTTCATGCTCCAGGATTGAAAGGCTGGTACACAATGAACGCGCCTACCATCATTATTCTCAGAAATTCGACAATTCAACAAGCTATTGCAGCCGCTCGCTCAACTAATAAATTTATATATTTGGATATATATTGCGTATATAAATGCGCTGCCACAATTTGAAGAGGGGTGGGGAGAATTCAAATGTATCTGAAGTTAACCACTTCATACTCACGTTCCCCCTTTGGGCTCTTGAGTTCAATTAGGTCACCCGTTCGCTTCCCAATCATCGACCGCGAAAGCGGAGAAAATACCGAAATTTTACCTCCCTTTACGTCAGCCTCATCTTCTCCTACAATTTGATAGGTAACCTCTTCCTCAGACTCAAGGTCACGAAGGACAACCGTTGCCCCAAAGACAATGCGATCAGCTTTTATGGATGTCGGCTCAATCACCTCTGCTGACACCAGTTTTCCCTGAATTTCCGAAATTCGAGCCTCAATAAAGGCTTGACGTTCCTTGGCCGCGTCATAATCCGCATTTTCGCTCAAATCACCATTTCCGCGAGCCTCTTCTATTGCCCGAATAACACTGGGCCTCTCGACCTGAAGTAGGCGTTTAAGTTCCGTTTCAAGTTTATTCTTACCCGCAAAGGTCATGGGCTGTTTATCAGTCGCCATTTCCACTCCCGTCAAAAGGTGATCCAAAAGGGGGCCATTATATTTATTTCTGCGGGGCAAACAATAGCAAAAGAGAAGAAAATCACAAGGGAATGTAAATAGTTTAGTTCTCCCAAAGATTACGAGAGTTTCCCCTCGTCTAAACTCGTGAAGATTCAATCTTAATGGTCATTCAGGACACTCAAATGCCATTCAGAACACTTTCGAGCGAAATTTTTGAAATTTTTTACCATTATCTCATTGAACACCAGAGAATTGCTGCGACAGGACTTTGATCAGGTTTATGACACTTCCGATCAATCGAATAAAATAAATTGGATCACTGCAGCGGGTTCTGACTGGCCAGAGGGCGGGCCTTTCCATAGACTGAAAACTCGGAGCGAAAAATTATTTAGTCATATAGATCATAACTCCGAAGAGAATGGGTACCAGAGGGAGGCCTTTATCTTAACCCCACGTCTAAATAATTTAAATGTCGATAGCCTGGTGAGAAAAATCCAATCAGTGAAATCAGTCGTTCTCACCACACACAAGCAATGTGACGGCGACGGATTGGGTGCGATGCTTGGTCTTTTTCACGCCCTCCGCAAAAGCGGACACAAGGTTCGAGTTCTGGCCGTCGATAAAGTTCCCACTAAATATGCCTTTCTTGAGCCAGATCGGTACTTAGAGGTTTACGAGGACAATCATCGCCCGCTCGACAACACAGAACTAGCCCTCATCTTCGATACCAACGACCGCCGCTTGGTTGAACCTCTTTACAAAGAATTAGAAGCCAAGTGCAAGGAGATTCTCTTCGTCGATCATCATCCTGTTCTAAATAAAGGGCCAGAACCGACGCCAGGCTCCTTTATCGACACCCGAGCCGCAAGTTCTGGAGAGATCTCTTACTTCATTGTAAAAGGCCTGGGTGTTCGGCTCGATGAAAAAATCGCGCGTTGTCTCTATACAAGCATCGCCTTTGATACTCAGTTGTTCCGCTACGTGAAAAGCTCACCCACTTCACATCTGATCTGTGCCGACCTTCTTGAATACGAACGCAACCCCGAAGAAATCCATCAATATCTTTTCTCCACACATTCAGTTGGAAAAGTTGCCTTCCTATCAAAGATGCTGGCCAAAATAGAGTTCTTTGGAAACGCACGTTTGGCCGTCTTGAAACTCGCCAGTCAGGATCTCATTGATCATGATCTCGAAATGGACGACTCGCGCGACATCATTGACATGATCATGAATATCAATTCTCTTCAAGCCGCAGCTCTTTTTCGCGAGGAAAGCTCCGGCGTCTACAAACTCAGTCTCAGAAGCAAAGGAAAAATTGAGATACTCGGTGTGGCAGAGGGCTTTCAGGGTGGTGGACACCTCTACGCCGCTGGCGCCCTACTTGTGGGTCAATACGAAGAGCTAAAAATTGAAGTGGTTGATCAAATCCTTCACCGTTTGGCTTTGCCAGATCCATCTAAGTCAAGACCTTAAGGAATGACTCATGAGCCGAGGGTCAAAAGATACCGAGAGGGAGCCATTTACAAAAAGACCATAGACTCGGTAAGAACAGACTCCCCCGGAGTCCAATCGTTTGCCGATGCAACAACGTGGAGCAAGAAACAATTGAAAAAGCCATCTCCCGGGGTTGCCATGACCTCAATCAGATCTATGATGCAACCACTGCCGGAGTGGGAGCTTGTGGGGGCTCATGTCGACGGTTCATTGCAGTTATGCTCGAAACCTACGTTAAAAATGGTACATTTCCGAAAGAAGCTCGACCGCAAAACGCAAAGAAGAGAAGGTAGGACGGCGCCAAATTAGAAAAATCAATTGGCCTTCGGCCTAGTTGGGTTGCCGCCAAGTCCCCAATTTAAGCGGGAAGCACCGACTAGACAAAAGATCTTCGCTCGCATCCACCATTAAGGATAGAAATCTTGCCGAGTTGAATCAGAGAATTGACCCACTGGACATGCTTAAGGACAATCGAGAGAGTATCGTAAAGCCACCCTTTCAACAGCAGTGACAATCATGACGTCGACTTGCTTTTTGTGGAGGATTTTTCTGTCTCGAGCACAGGCAAGTTTTAGATCACTTCCTTTTCTCATGTATCTCATTTATATTTTACTCTCTTCGGGAACACTCAACAGTTTTGCCCAGGAACAGCCTCAAACACAATTGCCAAACCTTATCAATCTTGAAGATAAATCGCCAGATCCTCAAGTGAACAAAGCACCGACTCTGAATCAACATCCGGCCAGCGATTTAAAAAGTCCTTTTGCGACAAATCAAGATCAGGACATACCAAAAGAACTCAATCTCATCCAAATCCAACAGGGAACAATTCAAAGTGAAATCAAGAAGCTATCGGACCAGCTGCAAAACATCAACAAAGAAGCTAAAGACTCCGCCGCCGAAAGCAATTTGCAACACAAACATGGGGCTTCTACAAGTTTCACTTCATCAGGCGTTACTCCTCTTACAATTGGCCTCAGTGCCGAATTGATCAATTTTGTTGATGACAGAAAGCAGGAATCACCCGTTGTGAACACCTCAAAGCTAAGTCCACACATAGCTTATCGATTCAACCAAAATATCATCTTCAATTCACGATTCAGCTTTGAACATACGGGGAGCGAGACTCATGCTGCGGGCTCCAGTCAAAAGGGACAAACTCGAGTCGAAGTCGCCTATCTCGATTTGCTCTACACGCCTCGAATCAATTTACGAGTTGGTCAGCAATTCATTCCGCTTGGATTGGTCAACCCACAACCGGATGGACTCTCTTTTTACAGTGTCCGCACGCCAGAGGTTGAGACTTATATTATCCCGTCCCCTTGGAGTGAGAACGGAATCACCATCTGGGGAAAGAAAGGAGAACTCCACTATCAACTGGCCGCCTACAATTCACTTTTCGGAAAATATTTTACCGAGGGAACCTTCATTCGTGATGGACGACAAAATGGTCAACTGGCAAAAGCTGAAAACTTGGCCGGTGTTGGAAGACTCGATCTTATCTCATTTTGGGGAACTATCGGTATCTCCGCCTTTGTGGGCTCAACAAGCCAGGATCAACCAACGATCAACGATGGAACCGTGAGACTCTACGAGGGCCACTTGAAAATGTCTTGGAGAGCATTTACTTTTTCAGCTCTTGTCTCTGAAGGAACGATACAGGATGCTGATTCCATTTCCATCATCGCATCAGGAAACCCTCCTATTCCAGAAAAAGCCAATGGCTATTATATCTGTCTGGCTGCAGATCTTCTACGCCTTTTGGGGTCTGGAGGAGGAACTTCTTCCTTGCCCCTTTTTGTGAACTATTCTCAGTATGACCTCAATGCCGAGGTGCCTACGGGGACAACCGCTGACCCTGAACTGAACCGCAGCCTCACCACTCTTGGTTTAAACTATCGACCACAAGAAAATATCGCTTTCAAACTCGACTATCAGTTTCGAAAAAACAAGCTCAGAGACGAAAATGACGTCTTTGCTATGGGCATCAGCCTGAATTTTTAAAAAATTAATACCATACATCAAGAATAGAGATCTAAAACTCACAGATAAATTCTGAACCCTTGCCAACCTGGCTCTTCACAGAGACAGAGCCCCCATGAGCGAGCATAATGTGTTTCACAAGAGCTAAGCCTATTCCCGTGCCACCCTTTTCTCGAGATCGTCCCCCGTCGACCCGGTAAAATCTCTCAAAAAGTCGTCCTAAATGTATTTCTGGAATACCAGGACCAGTGTCCTTTACCTTCAATGCAGATCTGCCCTCGGGCGTCTTTTCCCAAAGAACATCAATTTTCCCGCCGTGCGGCACGTAGCGAATCGCATTCTGAAGCAAATTGCGTAAGACCTGCTCTGCTCGGGTTGGATCGGCATCGAGAAAATCTATTCCAAACAGGGAACTAATCGAATGAAACCGACAGTCCACCTGTTGCATCACACTCTCAGTTAATTCACGAGTTGAAATTCTCTTCCTGACTATTCCAGCGCCCATTTCCATTTTTGAAAGTTCCAAAAGATCATCCAACAAGGCAACAAGACGGACGACATTATTTTCAATAATCTCCATAAAGCGAATCGAATCTTCATGGCGCCCCGCTAGAATATCCTCTTTCAATGTCTGAAGATATCCTTTGAGAGATGTCACGGGCGTTCTCAACTCATGAGAGGCATTGGCAACGAAATCTATCCTGATTTTCTCGCTCACACGAATGGAGGTTAAATCTTGAAGTACAACAACAGCTCCATAAACTTCTAAATTGTGCTTTTTCATAAGGGGCTTAAAAGATACGCGAAAAAAGGAGATCTCCGTTGAGCCAGGAAGCACGTATTCGATATTTTTCTCGTGCGATCCTTTCGTTAAAATTGTCTCTCTGATTCCGTCCACCACTTCAGGCGATCGAATTATTTCTCCAAGCCCTAATTGACGGCCATCCCATCGCTCCAATCGAAAAAGAAGGGCAAAACGATTGTTATAGAATAGCGGTTCATTGTCCAGATTGACCGCAAGGATTGCCTCGTCAACGGCACTCATGATTGCGCGAAGCTCGGTTTTTTCTCGAGACAGCCTTACAGTTTTACGTCGAAACTCCCGACCCAGTTTGTTGATAGCACTTTCGAGTTCATACCACTCTCCTTCTTCTTCTTCTGCAAGTTCCTCAATCGTAAACTCCTCTGAACGAAAAGGAGCTTTTCTGAGTCGACGAGTTCTTTCGATGAGATTCCCGAGCGGAGTTAGCAGTCGCTTTGACATCAATATCGTCACACCAATATAGAGCGAAAAAGAAACAAGGATTGCATTGAGCAGAGCCGAAATTTTTTCTGACCGAATTTCTAGGTCGTCAATAGTTCGAAAACTAACGTATTGTATGAGAAAATATGATAAGAGGAGAAGAGAAGTCCAAAAAATTTGGTAAAAAACAAACCATTTAAAAATACGCAAAGGAAAATAGATTTTTCGACGGGTCATCAAGACTCCAAATAGCCGATCCTATACCCAACGCCGCGAACTGTCTCTATAAGTTCGCCGAAATCCCCAAGTTTTTTACGAAGTCCAAAAACATGGGTGTCGACGGTACGACCGACGACGGAGACGCCCTCTCCTTGAATAAAACCTATCAGTTGGTTTCTGGTCAAAACCCTTCCCTGACTTTCTATCAATATTTCAAGCAAACGAAACTCTGATCTCGTCAATTCCAACTCTGATCCAGAAAGAGTGGCTCTAAAAGTAGATTTATTTAACTCTAGGGGACCGAGCCGAGACAGATGGCTTAGATGGCTTTCAGAATTCGAAAACTTCTCCTGCGATACCTGAGATGCCTTCAAGGCTCTCCGCTGAGCCCAGTCTGACCGTCTTAAGAGCGAACGCACTCGGGCAAGCAAAACATTCTTATCGAAAGGCTTGGTCAAATAATCGTCAGCTCCAGCGTCGAGCCCAGAAACAAGATCCTCTGGGGAGACCTTAGCTGTAAGAAATAAAATGGGAGTGGAAAATCCATTCTCAAAACTTCTCACCACGCGGACGAAATCCCTCCCGGTCATTCCGGGGAGCATCCAATCCAAAATAACCACAGAAACGGCCTTCTCTTTTAGGACAGAAAGTCCCTCTTCGGCGGACTCGACCCCAACGGCCTCTATCCCCTGCCTTTTTAAATGCAGAAGAATCAATTCACGAATCTCAAGTTCATCTTCGACAACCAAAATAAATGGAGCCAAAATAGCCGCAGCCCCCATGCTAAGTGGCTGATAGTCGCAGCGACGGGTTGTTTCCATGACGTATATCATCTCCAGTTGCTAAAAAAATTACTTCTTCTGCAATATTAGTGGCATGGTCGCCAAGTCGTTCCAGATTTCGAGCAATCAGAATGAGGTCAAGACAGCTATCTATTTCCTGAGGGTGCGACTTCATATATTCCTTGAGCTCTCGAAACATTTCATTCTTGGCTTGGTCAACCTGATCGTCTCGCTCAAGGACCTGACGACTAATCGATACATCTCTCCTTACAAAGGCATCCAAAGATTCCCGGACCATCTGTTTTACTACATTACCCATCGCCACAAGATCAGTTTTTGTTTCAACTGGAGGACGAGAAAGATAATCCTTCCCATTGTGAGCGATATTGCAAGCTTGATCTCCCATCCTCTCGAGATCTGAATTAATCTTAACAACAACCAGTATGAGCCTCAAATCAGCAGCGACCGGCGCCTGCCGAGCAAGCATCTGAAGGCACTGTTTATCTACCTGCTTGTGCGACTCATTGATCCGCTTTTCATACTCGTGCACTCGATCAAACCGGCCCACCTCACGACCGCTGATTGCGGCACATGCTTGCTCAATCGATTTCTCAACATAGCCGCCCATATTAAGTATCAATTCCTTGAGACTCTTTAATTCGGTCTCAAAATGTCTCTCCACCGACACCTCCCCAACTATCCGAATCGACCCGTGATGTACTCTTCTGTCTTTTGCTTCTTGGGCTTCGTAAAAATATCTCCAGTCGTCCCATATTCTATCAAGTCGCCCAACAAGAAAAAAGCCGTTTTATCTGATACTCGGCTCGCCTGCTGCATATTGTGCGTAACAATAAGAATCGTGACATTATCCTTTAACTTGTGGAGTAAATCCTCTATTTTCGCGGTTGAAATCGGATCAAGAGCGCTTGTGGGTTCATCCATCAAAATCACCGGAGGTTCGACCGCCAAGGCCCTGGCGATACACAATCTCTGCTGCTGTCCGCCAGACAAACTGGTACCCGGTTGACGCAGCTTATCTTTTACTTCTTCCCATAGGGCTGCCTGCTGAAGAGCGCGCTCCACATGCTCATCAAGAACAGTGCGCTTGGAAATACCCAAAAGCTTCAAACCAATAGAAACATTTTCATAGACAGACATCCCAGGAAATGGGTTTGGCTTCTGAAATACCATCCCAACATGGCGCCGAATGGCCACGGGATCAATTCCCCGCCCATATATATTTTTTCCCCCAATGCGCACCGACCCTGACACCCGAGCACCAGGCACCTCCTCATGGAGACGATTTATACAGCGAATAAATGTTGATTTTCCACAGCCACTTGGCCCAATCAGAGCAACCACTTCACCTTGTCGAACAGAAAGACTAATGTTCTTTACAGCGTGAAAATCGCCAAACCAAGCATTCAAGTCCTCAACTTTTAGTATTTCATGTTGTAAATTCACTTGAGCCTTTTCCCTTTGCCACGTCTCAGTGTTCATTCCCAGCCCCGCGTTGTCTCAATAAAACCCTCGTAAAAAGATTAATAATAACCACAAACAGTACCAAAACCAAAGACCCCGCCCAGGCTTGCCTCTCCCAATCAATAAAACCGCTTTTTGCGAAAGTGTAGATCTGCACAGGCAACGACGCTGTCGCTTGACCTAATGATCGAGAGTGAAACTGATTGCCAAAAGAAGTGAACAAAAGTGGTGCTGTCTCACCGGCGACACGCGCCACGGCCAACATGACTCCCGTGATAATGCCCATTTTTGCTCCCGGAATGACTATTCTCAGAACCACTTTCCAGCGTGGAATCCCCAAGGCGAGCCCGGCCTCACGAATATGGCCAGGAACCAATTTTAACATTTCCTCAGTACTCCGAGCAACAACCGGAATCATAATCATCATGAGGGAGGCACCCCCGCGTAGGCCGAAAATCCATATCGAATTACAATGAGACCATAGATAAAAATCCCTATCACAATGGACGGGACGCTGGCCAAGAGATCCACAACAAATCGCAAAATTCTTGATGTCTTTCCGCGACTGTATTCACTCAAATAGACCCCAACCGCCATACCCCAAGGAATTCCACCAAGGCTACCTAAAAATATAAGAACTCCACTGCCAACAATGGAATTGGCCATTCCGCCCCCTGCCTCTCCTGGCCCTTTGGGTATCATGGTAAAAAAATCCCAATTGAGAGCGCCAAAACCCATCGAAACCACATAAACAGAAATAAACAAAAAGGGAAGTGCACCTATGAGAGAAACACCTCCGAGAGCACCAATAGCGAATCGATTGAGCCACCTTCGTTTTTTTTCCCTCAGGGGATTTTTCTTAAGTAACATTTTTGATCATCATTTCGTTCACCCTGATTTGTACTGAGAATTGACCCGCCAAACAATCAGTCGAGCAAAACCATTAATGAGGAGACTCACCAAAAAAAGAGTAAAGGCCACGGCCGAAAGAGCGGAAAGCTGAAGCAGGGAATCCGCCTCAGCGTACTGGTTGGCAAGAATGCTCGACATTGTTTGCGCTGAAGAGAAAAGAGAAGCACTGATCAGAGGATTATTTCCAATCACCATAGTGACAGCCATTGTTTCGCCAAGGGCACGGCCAAGCCCAAGTATGGTTGCTCCCAATATTCCGGCATGGGAAGATCTCAAGACAGCGATCTTTAACATCTCCCAGCGCGTCGCTCCCAGCCCCAATGCTGCCTCTCTATTTGACCTCGGAATGGCCCTAAAGACCTCTCGACAAATGGCTGTAATTGTCGGCATAACCATGATGGCTAAAATGACCACGGCGGCCATCATTCCCACTCCCATGGGCGGTCCCGAAAACAGTGGAGTAAACCCCAGATAGTCCGCCAAGGGCGGTTGGATATAATTTCGCAAAAAAGGTGCTAACACAAAAAGGCCCCAGAGCCCGTACACGATGCTAGGTATGGCCGCTAACATTTCGACAAGGAATCCCAGCGGACGGCTGAGCCACTCGGGAGCAAGTTCGTTCAAAAAAAGAGCCACAGCAACGCTCACCGGAACTGCTAAGCCTATCGCTGCGAGAGAGGATACAACGGTACCATAAATCAGGGCCAGAGCCCCAAACTCTCCAGTTACTGAATTCCAATCATTCGTGACAAAAAAACGCCAACCATACATCTGAAATGCCGGTTCTGACATTTTCCAAATAAGTAAGATCATGTATAGCAAGAGAGCCCCGAGAGCCCATGCAGACAATTTAAGCCCATAGTAAAAAACCCGATCACCCCAATTGACGTCGCGACGCCGAATACGGCGCGCGCTTGAAATGCCGGGTATAATTCTCTCTAAAACAAAAGGGATCCACTTTGACTCTACTTCCATTTACCCTTCCCTTTGATAAGACTCAATTTAATTTATGAGCCTCTTTCTTATCTGAACTCCCCTCCAAGACAATCGTATCTATCTTGCTCAGAACTCGCTTCACGAGTTGATTTGGAAGTGGCGCATAATTAAGACCGGAAGCCATTGTTTGCCCCTTACCCATAGACCACTTTAAAAAATCTACAATTTTCTTTCCCTTGTGACTTTCCATTTTCTGGTAAATCAAAAGGTAAGTGTAGGCAGATATGGGGTAAACATCTGAACCCGCCGCTTCGGTGATAGACACCCGAAAGTCTTCTGGCAGTGATTTGAGAGAAGCCTCCGCTGCCTTTGTGACGGACTTCACAGAGGGCAATACAAAATCACCCTTGGCGTTTTTAATGGCAAAAACTGGAAACTTGTTCTCAAAGGCATAGTTCATTTCAACATATCCTATTGAACCGGGATTTTGCTTTACAAGGCTAGATACTCCTTCATTTCCCTTTCCTCCTAGTCCCGCAGGCCACTTAACGGACTTCCCAGATCCAATGCGTTTTTTCCAATCAGAACTCACTTTTTCGAGATATTCGGTGAAAACAGCCGTTGTCCCGCTTCCGTCCGAACGATAGCAAACAATGATATATTGATTCTTCGGCATAACCACTTTGGGATTCAGCTTCAATATTTCCTCATCATCCCACTTTTTGATATCACCCATGAAAATTTTTGCGAGAACCTCAGGTGTCAAATTCAAAGAATCCTTTACTCCTGGAAGATTAAAGGTCACGGCCACCGCGCCAAGAGTTGCGGGAATATGCAAGATAGGTACTTTTGATTGCGCCAACTCATCATCCTTCATTGGCGCATCCGAGGCTCCAAAATCCGTGGTACCAGCCAGGAACTGGCGAATTCCCCCACCACTCCCAATCGACTGGTAGTTAAATTCGACAGATTTATCTACTTCTCGGTAAGTCGAAAACCATTTCGCGTAAAGTGGATAAGGAAACGTCGCGCCGGCACCATTGATCAATACCGTTTCTGCGGCAAAGGAACCAAGTGAAAAAAAACCAACAACAAGGCCAAAAAAAATAATCGCCGATTTCGCCATTGTATCTCTCATTCAAATATCCTCTTTCTGGTCATTTTTAATCGTCTATTTGATCGTCCATTTAACAGCTCGTACAGCTCTACTGTGACTTCAGAACCCATCTGCTCTCAATTCGCCCAATAGGAACGGAAATAGGTATAGCTCCTCATCCAACTACCAATTGTTAGGATTAGGTCAAGAATTCAAACTTATTTTGCCTTGGAGCAACAATTTGGAGCAACAAAGTGGACTTTCAGGATAGTAGGTCCCTTGAAAAGCAGGTCATTTTCCCAAAGTTACTCTTTGCTATATTTTGGAACAAGAGGTAAGGGATAAAAAATGATTTTTTTAAGTGTAAATGTCAATAAAGTGGCTACTTTACGCAATTCTCGAGGAGGAAAACTTCCAGACGTCGTACAGGTTGCTCGAGATTGCTTAAAATTCGGAGCCAATGGTGTCACCGTCCACCCTCGCCCAGATGGCCGACACATTCGCCGCCAAGATGTCTTTGATCTCAAAACTATGATCAATTTATTTAACGAGAGCACAAACCCGGACGCCTATAGGGAATTCAATATCGAGGGATATCCCTCTGAAGATTTTATAAACTTGGTGGAAGAGATTCGTCCGGATCAGGTAACTTTGGTCCCCGATCCTCCGGAGGCACTGACTTCAAACGCAGGCTGGAAATTAAATAGACACCAGCAATCTCTCAGAGAAGTCTCAGAGAGATTAAAAGCCATTGGAGCCAGAATTTCGCTCTTCGTAGATCCATTTGACGTAAATGACAAATTTCTGAATGAAATAGTTGGCATCGCACCTGATCGTGTCGAATTGTACACGGAGATGTTTGCCTCCTCCTTTCAAACTGAAAACCAATCCAATGTCAGCAAAATCTATCGGCTTGCTGGCGAAAAAGTGGCTGCTCTCAGGATTGGAATCAATGCAGGTCATGATCTCAATTTGGACAATGTTGGCTTTCTCAGAAAAGAGTTGCCCTATCTGGCCGAGGTTTCAATTGGTCATGCTCTGTTTTGTGAGGCCATGTACCTTGGCCTTCAGAAGACAATTTCTCAGTATCTTGAGATTCTACAGAGGTGATTTTTGGGATTGATCGTCGAGTTCGTTCCGGCGTTTGCTGACAATTATATTTTTCTGGTCATCGAGGCCTCCACCCTGTCCACCGCAGCAGTAGACCCCGGCGAAGCGACTTCTCTCATCAAAATTCTGGATAGAAAAAATTTAAAACTTGATCAAATATTGCTCACACACCATCACGCCGATCATGTTGGCGGAGTTCAAGAGCTCTCTCAGAAATACGATTGTGAAGTCATCGGATTTGAAGGAGATAAACACCGTTTGCCTTGTCTTACTCGAACAGTAGTTGAAGGCGATCGAATTGAAATAGGCCAGAGTCATTGCCAAGTGATGTCGATACCTGGACACACTTTGGGACACATTGCTTTTTGGTTCCCGAACGAAAGGTTTCTCTTTTGCGGAGACACTCTTTTCTCTTTGGGATGCGGCCGTCTCTTTGAAGGAAGTCCCCAGCAGATGTGGGGTAGCCTGACGAAAATAAAGAGTCTACCCGATGAAACCTTGGTGTATTGTGCCCACGAATACACTTTGGCAAATGGACGCTTTGCTCTTCACCTAGATCCCAGCAACAAGGAACTGAAGGATTTTCTTCAGAAGGCAGAAAAACTCCGTTCTCAAGACCTACCTACTTTGCCTGTAAGCTTGGGAGAGGAAAAGAGGATCAACCCCTTTCTTCGACCCTTGAGCACAGAAATACTGAAATCTCTCGGCATAAGCACTGAGAAAACTCCTTTGGAATCTTTCACAGCAATGAGAAATTTAAAAAATATTTTTTAAATATCAAATAAATTCAACCCAACTGACCCCAAGGGTTCGATCGCTGAATTTCAAAAAAACTTGACGATTTTTATTGATCAAATATCCAATCCTTCCATCAAGATTTTCATCTCTCAGGGATTGAAACCAATGAACTGCAGCTTCCAGGCGAAACACATAAGGGCCTGACTCTGTTCTGAGAACTGATCTTAAACCTGAGGCAAAAAGTCCTGACAGTTGTCTTCTCTCTGTCCACACATCCAACTGAACTTCTGGAAGAAAGGAAATTTGAACATCGTTCACTTCAAATGAGAGGCCGTAAGAACCTGACACCGTGGCCGCCGCAGAACTACTCAAACAGAGTTCGCAGGTGTTCGTCAATTTGGCCTCAAAGCCCCATGATCCTGGTCTTTCCGAGTTAAAGTAATTTTCCAAATTTTGGATTTTGGCCACCAATAAGCTCCACTGACTCGGCCTCCTCTCAAACCAGCGAATCTCCCCCCCCAAATACTCGATCGGCGAAATATCCTGATAAGAGGGATCATTTGACCACGCGGGATGAACTCCGGAACGAAAGCTCAGACCTCCCACTCCTTCCTGATGAGCCATTCCTCCCTCTGCCTCCACCCAACTGGATTTGTGGCCCAAAAATGGCGGCGAAAGTCGGTGCTCAGACCGAATCTCCTCATTTGTGATTTGAAAAGACGATTGACCCTTTACCTCGGCCGCTCGCTGGAAAGTGACTTCCATGATTTCCCTTTGGAGAGAGGGTAGTTCCGTCTTAGATTGGTAATTTTCATAAATCCAGTAATCGATCAAGGCGTCGAGAACTGTGGGGTTTTGGATTTTTCTTAATTGAAATAAATCCCGCTTTGCTCCCTCAAAGAGTCCCTGATCGTCTGATGAAAGGAGAGCCAACTTTAACTCCATCCTTCTCTTGATCGAGGAGCGAAACCTCAATCCCGGATTTATGACCTTCTGGTCAGTCAATGCTCGCACTGTTTCAGCAGGTAAAACAGCTCCTCCAAAGCGCTCGCTCGCACGAATTTCAGGCTTTACGGCCTCAATTAGTTTTAGTATTCGATAAGAACAATTCTTTCCGATAAAATAGTAATCGATCTCCGCATTGAACGTGTATTCCCAAATCAACTTGGAAAGGAGATCAATTTCTGAGGAGGAGAGACTCAACTGGACCTCCCAAACATCTCGGCTTTCCGAATTGTTATAGAGTCCCACTTTCATGTAGTGAGGCTCAATATCATAAAATCCCGGATAGCCTCCTGTGAGTCCTTTCAGCATAAAAATCGCCTGACTGTCTCGAGGATCCGTGTGTGCGCTGTAGCCAACAGAATAACTCAAAAGATCCAAGCCGCTGCGACCTGAATTCTCTCGATCCGAATTTGAAAGCCTTAGAAATGTGTGGCCCAAAATTGAAGCAGGATTACCTGTATATGAGCCGACATAAACAAGATGAGCGCTATTGACGTTCAACCTTTCCTGCCAAGTTTTTAACTCAGGGCACTCGAAGTCTGGAAAGTTGCGATTCAGAATCAATTCCAAAACCCGTTTACGAGCGGGAAATGCGCAAGCAGCCGGCAAGTTCAAGCTGCCATATCGCTTATGCGCAGATTCAAATGCTTCAATAGCAGCTTCCATCTCTGCTCTTGGATCCCTTCTGCCGTTTTCAGAAAAATAGAAGGAGAGATTCTTAACGTCACTCTCGTATCCCCCCATCGATCTCTCGTACTGGTAAATGCGAAGCCAGTGTGAGTCCACACTGGCTTTCTCGAGAGAGAGTGCTTTGGCTCTTAAAACCAAAAAGCAGGATAGGAATAAAATTATTCGCCTAACCGATACCAAGCGAACACTGATTGGTCAGATCTCGGTCGGATAAAATCGCATTATAAACTTCCTCCAAAACCTTTTCGGGATGAACCTGTGAGTCAGAATAGATTTTTGAGTATTTCAACCTCAATTGCTCGTTCAAGCGCTCCTGGGCCTTAGCAGGGCAACCCATGGTCTCGGCAAATGCTGAGAGATACTCACCATGCCCCTTCGCAATCTCGCTCTTCAACTCAAAATGGTTCATCGTGGCAAAATGCAGGCTTTCTTGCTCTTTCAAGACCAGTTTGTGCTGTGTGCAATTAGAGGTGCCAATTGTCATACCGATTGTGTAGACAGGAAATAAGATCCCGTTCGTTGTGGACCTCAAGGATGATGAAACGAGAGAATTGTCCTTTAAAACATACCACCCCGGTCCACAGCCCGAGCTGCCGTCTGCAGCCCATGCTTCGCTTATCCCCAAGCTGCCGATAACAAAAATCGCAAATAACCTCGCCCATTTGTTTTTCACCGTTTCTCCTCCTTGAGATATGAACTGTTGATCAGATTATGACTTGGATCGTCCTCCAGTTCAAATCCCAAAGTCAGGACAAACGTCTGGTTATCAGAGTCCAGAAGTACCTGCTAAGCATTAGAATTTGCGAGTGTTTTTCCGAAAAGTAGGGAGGAGGTCCTATGTCTAAATATTTGAGTCGTCTTCTTCTCGCTTTTTGTAGTTCGGCTTCCTTCTTCTTTGCAACCGAGGATTGGTACAAAAGGACTAAAAGCCGCAGAGTCAATCACACAGGGCAGGAAAGAATTGCTCAACTTCAGGATCTAAAAATGAGGTTCAACGAAAACCTATGTCTCGCGTGATCTGGGAAACGATCTCGAAGGACGAGGATCTCTATGCGGGAGAGGCCATTCGCACAGCGAGTAATGCGGATGCAAAAATTTTGTTTATAAAAACAGGAACACTCATCGAGCTTGAACCTGACTCCCTGGTTGTCCTCGAAGAAACGGATAAAGGACTCTCCCTCGATTTTCTAAAAGGCAATATGTTCGTCAAAAGCACCGGATCACAACCGGGAAAGGAAAGCCTCACTCTAAAATCCGGTGGCAGCGAGATCAATTTACAAAACGCTGATATTTCTCTTTCAAAGGGAAGCAATGATCAGGTTGACATTCAAGTGTTCGGGGGCAAAGCGCAAATAAAACAAGGAAATAAGACCCTCTCTCTTGATGAAAGCCAATCTGGATCGCTGAACAAGGGTGGTCTCGATGTGGGAAAAAACCAAATTCAAATGACCTCGCCTCTTGCGGGAGATCACCTCTATATTGATCCAAAAAAGAGAGAAAAAATCTCGCTCTATTGGGAAAAGCTCTCCGCTGACTACAAGATTTACGTTGAGCGAGGCACTTCACGACAGAATATGGTTCGAGATCTGAGCGAGAGCAGCTTAGGAAATTCGGGTTCAGTTCAAATTACTTCTAAATTGGGAAGATATTTTTGGCGACTCGTAGGCGAACCGATAACCCCCGGCCGTCCGGTATTAAAATCAGCAATCATACCTTTTGCCGTAGTGGCTAAACAACCACCCGTCCCACTAGAGCCTTTCCAGAAATCCCAGGTGGTTATCGAAAAGGCAAATCCCATGGTGAAATTCAAATGGGCCAATCCTGCAAAGCTTGAACAACTCATCATTGAAATTGCCAAAGATCCTCTCCTCAAAGAGCAAATAGTTAAGGAATCTATCGAAAGCAAGAATGGTGTTTCAGAATTCAAAATTCCGGTAGCAGGTGATTATTTTTGGAGAGTCACCGGATTTATGAACCTCAAAAATAAAATGATTCCGGCCGCAAGCGAAGTCCTCTCCTTTCATGTTAAAGTTGGCGCCGAACTCATACCACCAGTCCTTCGTTCGCCCAGCAATAATCAGAGTCTCCCGTTTAACCAAGTCATGGAGAAGGGAGTTTTTCTTTCTTGGGAGCTGATCCCCGGACTTTTTAACTACGAAGTGGTCATCGAGAAGGAGATAAGCAACACAAGAAAATTAGCCTCCACAGGTGAAAAGAACGATGGAAAATCTCAGTCAGGTCTCCAATACGAAACTATACTGACGCAAGAACTGAAATCGAGCCCGGCTCGTGCCAATGATTTAAAACCGGGAAACTACCGTTGGACGGCCCGTTCTATTGACAGCGAAGGAGCAAAATCCGTTCAAGCCCCTTTTCATTATTTTTCAATAAATGATATGCCACAAATCGAGTGGGCCCGTGGTTCCGGGCCTGAAGAGTACCAATACTACACCGCCAGACCCTCTCTCATTCTGCAATGGTTGAAAGGGACAACAGGTACTGTGGCTAGCTGGCAATATCGCCTTTCAGACGCCGAAGAAAAACTCAGCTCGTCTTCTTGGGTACCAACTCAAAATCCTGAGATTCGGAAGTACCTCGATCAGGATGGAACATTTTTTGTCGAGGTTGAGGCCCTAAACAGTCATGGGCAGAGCGTCGCGAAGAGTTCGAAGAAAACTGTCAAGGTAACTCCAAAACCTCTGCTGCCAGGGCCACAATTTGCCTCAGATCTCCCTGAGATATTGAAGGCCAGCCGCAAAGGCGATCTGAGCCTAAAATGGGACCCCGTTCAAGGAGCGCAAAAATACCAACTCAACCTGAAAAACTTGAACGGAAAAACCATCAAAAAGGAAATCGTTGAATCCACGGGTTCTGAACTCAATCGTCTTCAACCTGGTCAATACGAAGTTTCCGTTCAAAGCCTGGACGAGCATGATCGTCCAGGTCCACCTGGATCTACCAAAAAAATCGAAGTTCCACGTGTCAGTGACATTGCAGCGCCAAAAATTAAGGGAATACAGGTCAAATAAAGAGAAAGAGACAAGATGCGAATGCCCGAACGGAAAATCCGCAGACAAAAATTCATTTGGGAGCTAAGTTCCCTTTTGTTTTTGTGTTCGATTTCCCTGATTGCGTTAGCAGCGCCCAACACTTATCTTCGAACTGTTAATTTTGGTTGGGAACAAGTTGACGAAGCGACTCAATATGAAATTAGAATTTCTCGGTTGTCATCGCCCCTAAAAAAAGGAGAAAAAAGTCAAACCTTTGTTGTTAAAAATCCAGAATGGACTGGATCACTCCATCCTGGACGCTACACAATGGAGCTGCGCTCCTTTGACGACAGAAGCGTTCCAGGAGATTGGAGTGATCCAACAGAGTTTTCTGTAAAATTCCCCGCGCCTCCAATACTTTCTCCCGCAGATGCAAGCAAAATTGCAACGAACGAAGAAAGAGAACATCTGGCAAAGTTGGAATGGCAAATGATAGCTGGAGCCCCTGAATACACCGTTACGATCGAATCACTTGATGGATCTTTAAAAAAAATAGAAACAACCAAAGCCAATTCACTGAGCCTTCCTCTTCCGGTGGCCGAGGCTTTTAAGTGGACAGTCGAAGTCTTCGTAGATGGTGGCGACAAGCAAGATCTACCGGACAGGCCTTCGACATTTTCAGTATTTGGGAAGCGACTGGATCCTCCTCTGATCAGCAAACCATTAAACAAATATGTGACCGAACTGACCTGGACGAAGCCAGCTTTTTCAGAAGAATACGATCTGATTCTATCCATCAATTCGAAGGGAGGTTGGAAAGAAATCCAAAAAGTGAAATCTTACAAATCAGAGGCTTATCCATTTGACCTGTCACGCCCAAGCGGAACCTATAAAATCAAAGTTCAGGCAAAGGCTCCCCTTCGACCAAGTTCGTCGATTGCTGAGCTCACCTTCGAGGTGCGCGGCAATATTAAGGATCCTAACGCCCTCGCGGAGGCCCGCCTAAAGGACTCGCTGATCAAGTCCACAAATCGATATTTCATTGCCAGCTACCTCATCACTCAGATTACGTATGAAGGCACAGATCCCGAACTTAATTCAGGGGCAGCCTTTCGTTCGATTGGAGGAACAGGGCGGCTCGGAATCGGTTACAACAGCCGAGAGACTCCCTGGGGAATATTTGGCATCCTTGATCTTAGCGGATTTGATTTGGATGAAAGCAGGTACACTTTTGCAGCGGCTGAAGTTCACGGCACTTGGCAGCATTATTTAGGAAATAATCAAATTCGCTACGCGACTGGATTTTTTTTCAAGGAACTACCGGACTTGAGGGGAAATCAAACAAACGGCTTTTCAGGACTCGGAAAAACACGAAGTTACGGTCCTCACGCAGGAGCACAACTTTGGCACCCCCTGTCCGATCGATTGGGTATTCAAGTCCAAGGTCGCCTTTATGTTTCTATGCTAGGCATCGGAGCAAATGATCAAGATATCGTTACCAGTCTGTCATATCAGGCGGGCATTCTCGGAACCTACAGACTGGATCAACAAACCATGGGGTATGCGGGGTATGTCTATCGTGCGGATAGGGCCTTTTATAAGTCAAGGGTCTTTGGACCTTCGTTTCCTGACAGTTTTGCTACTTCTGGGGATCTCAATACAATTTCAATCGAAGGACATTACCTTAATCTCATGTTGGAATATTCCTTTTAGCCTCGTCGATGTGAGATGTGATAAAGTTTGCCTTAGGAGGCGACTTTGACCTTGTCTACTTCGCCTGATTCGTAGTCGGAGTAGGCCGTCTGAACTTTTACGGGCTGTCCCGCTTGATCGTAATATCCGCGAACTTTATATAAAGTCAGAGGCTGACTCTTCCCTTTGACTTCCACTTTTCCAGCTTCTTCAGTGACAAATTCCTTCTTAACAAGCTCCGCAACCTCATCACTGAGAAGCAAGTCCGTTCCGAAAGCCTTGGTTGAAGCCTCAATTCTGGATGCTTGATTGACCGTATCTCCAATGACAGTATATTCCATTCTTTCATCACTTCCAATCGTCCCTGAAATGACAAACCCACAGTGGAGTCCTATACCCATTTTGAGCGGAACTTGATTGCGGGAAATTCTGGTCTCGTTGAGTTTTTCAAGCGCTTGTCGCATTTCGATACAAGCCTTGACCGCGTTTTGTGAATCACGATCAGATGCCGTAGGAGCCCCCCACACGGCCATGATGGCATCTCCGATGAACTTATCAACAACCCCATTGTTGCGGTTGATAATTCCAACCATGATTTGGAAATATTCGTTTAGCATGGTCACAACCTCTTCTGGAGTGTGACCCTCACTAAATTTCGTAAAATCGCGGATATCGCTAAAAAAGACGGTCACGTTTTTCCGACTCCCGCCTAGCTGGAGGTCACCTTTTAATAAGTCATCGGCAACACTCGATCCGTGGAATTTATTAAGCAAATTTCTCACTTTGTCGCGTTCTTGAAGACCCGACACCATGTGATCAAAAGCAATGGCTAGCTGTCCAACTTCATCCCGAGAGCGAACTCCAGACTTCACATTAAAATTGCCAGCCGCGACCGCGCGAGTCATTACGACTAACTTTTCAAGAGGGGCCGTAAGAGTCAAAGAAACAACAAAAATAAGAAAAAGCGAGATCGACAAAAACTTACCTGCAACGTAAAAGGCTTCGCGTCTGACAGAATGGGCCGCTTCAAGGATAACTTCCTCAGAGGCCTGAGAGATGGCCGTAACGGCCACCGATGTTCGAGAATAGGCCCCGCTAAAAGCTTCACCAAGCGTATTCTTGAATCGCAATTGTCCTTGCCTGAGCTTAGACTGCAAAGCCTCTTTAACGATGGGTATTTGAATCATCGAGGCCCCAGAGAAAACCATTTTTTCATCTGGGTGAGCCAACAAAAAGCCTTCGCGATCAACCAAATAGAGGAGCCTCTCGCTCACCTTGCCAAAAACTTTCTGCAGTCGATCTAGACGTATCTCGGCTACAGCAATATGGGTGATTGTGCCGTAGTCATCTTGCACAAAGGGAAGTCCAATCGTAAGAAGAGGTGCCCCACCTGACATCGTCGCATTTCGAATTTCGATTTCTCCGGCAAAGATCGCCCCGCGACTAAAACGCTGGTTCTGCTCTTGGTAAGCTCTCACTCTGTCAATGTAGTCAGAAGAGAGACGATACTGCTGAAGATAGTCCACATTGACGATTCTATCCAACGGCTTAGGTTTATCTTTGTGCCAGATTTCAAGAGAGACAAGGTCTCGATCTTGTCTAAAGGTCAAGCTCAGCGCCTTTTCCTTCTCTTCCTGAGTTGGATACTCTTTCAAGAGCAAAGATGATATCATTTTGATTTTATCAATATAAGCAATGACAAGACTTTCAACCTCAGTCGCCCGAGCACCTGCCTGCCCTCGATTGGAATCCTCTTCGCGAGAAATTGTAATCCTTTCGAATAACTCGGCACTCTTAATAGATATGAAAGCCGCCACACTGAGAATAAGAATTGAAGTCAAAATGACCAATTTGAAACTGATTGGAATTCGCAGATTATTAAAAAATTTCACATCTATTACATCGGAAACCGTTGGCCATGGCGCAACGAGAGAAGAATTTTCTAGACAAACGCCCTGTCGACCTATTGCCAGGAATCCAGAATTATAGGAAATTTGGCACAACAACCAAAATTGTTATTTCTCATGTAGTTTATTGGAATTCGAGGTTTTGAGTGGAACATATCCACCTCTGCTTGGGTTCACCGCTGAATCGAGGAGTCACTCAATGGACCAAAGACGCAAAATACTCTTGATGGCAGGTTTAGGAGCATTTATCTTGTTCGGCATGTTCCTAAGCGTCAGCATGCGTAAAGGTCAAAACCTTGCGGCAGAAGCGCACTTCAACTCAAAAAATATTCATCGCTCTCCTGCCGAATCCTCTCAGGGAGCAGCGCCCCCTCTCGTTCGCCTCCTTTCCATAAATCCCCAGTCGCTGCAAGCAATGCTAAAAGCCGCTGGCAATCAGGCCACCTTGATGTACACGTTTTCGGTCCAGACACCTAATTTTAGAAGTGAATTGCGGCTTCTTCATAAAATGAAAGTCTTTTATGCCCCCTATCAGGTCGGAATTGAGTTTCTTAACCTGGATCGGGAAGGGGAGGATGAAGGAATTCAAACTGTTTTTGATGGTCTTGAATCAACCCCAGACTATCCCATCCTGAGACCCGAGGGGGAGGCCCTCCTTTTCTTAAAGTCATTAACCCCGGTCGCCTCGTCAACCACTCCGGCCTTCTTTGTTTTTAATAGGCAACATCAGGTTGTTGATCACTGGGAGGGCCCGACTCCAATTAAAGATATTGATGCTCGGTTTAGAAAGGCTTTTGCCAAATAAGGCTCATTCGACACCTATTACATGTTCCATCAAAAAATCGACTCCCCTTGACCCCTTAAATGAAAGCTGTTGAACTGTTTCGAGTTCTTCTTTCTGAGAAGAAAGGTGGAGGCATGTTTTATTCCCGTTCGCAGGTAATCAAATTATTTTCTTTCGATAAAGAGACAGCGCTTTCTCCTGCAAATCTCGTTTGTTTGGAAAAGAACAAGAGCATACCAAAGGCTACAAGGAACGATGTTGATGAGCGACGCGTTCGTGGCTGGTCCACTCAGAATGTTCCTCTGATTGGTCAACATCTTGGATTCTTGAGAAAACCTTCAACCGCACTGGTCTATAGTTTTTTTGTCACGAAGGGGGGAGTTCTCAAATCCTCCTTAGCCCTGAATTTTGCCCGAATGGCAGCTTTGCATGGTCTCAGGACTTGTGTCGTTGGACTTGATATGCAGTGTGATATCACAACGTCCCTGGGTCACATGGAGGAAGTTGAGGCCAATGATTTAGAGGCCGCCCTCCGATGGATGGAGAGTACGCGCGGCCTCTATGATATTTTTGTTGGAAAGGCCGAAGTCCAAACAGTTATCTTGCCAACTGACATTCCAACACTTTTTTATATTCCAGAAACTCCTGAACTCGTGTCACTCGAGCAGAGCCTTCTGCATCGCCCTCGCCGAGAACAGTGGTTACAGGAAACCGTCATTCAGCCTCTTAAACGCGAGTTTGATTTGGTAGTGCTCGATTGTTCTCCGAATTGGAATCAATTGATCACAAACGCCCTTGTTGCCTCTGATGTCCTCATCTCTCCCCTTGAATGCAAGATCAACAATTTCAGAAATCTTAAGATGTTTCGCGTTTTTATTAGCCAAATTCAGAGAGACCTTCTGCTCAATTTCCGACAGTTCTATGTTCCAACTCGGCTGAATTTCTCTCGGCGCCTCAGTCGCGATATTTTTGAATGGTATCTCAAGAATATCCCTGACTGTTTGAACTTTGCCATTCGGGAGCACGGCCAGGGAGAGGAAGCTACCGCCATGCACCTCTCTGTCCCCGAATACCAACCCGGATCTAATGCCTCACTTGAAATGAATCAATTAATTAAATCGATTTGGCTTCCAAACCTACCTGCCGACAAGGCAAGCCTCATTCTTACCAAGAGTACGAATACAGTCCATCAAAGAACACCAGAATCGTTCCTGTAAAGACACTCAGTTAGGAGATAACAATGGCCCTTTCTCTGGAGGAGCTTCAAAATAAAAGGTCGAAAAAGATAAAAGAACTAAAGGAAACTCCCCGACCTGAAAAACTCAAGGCCGCTAAGCGAAAGCAGACACCAAGGCCAGACATTCAGTTCCCATGGAATCCGCCCGGCGAAGCTGATATAGCCCACACGATTTTGGTACCAGCCAAAACCAGCGGCCCCGCTCGGGGACCAATCGTGTATATTCAGGAATTAGTCAAAGTGAATCGAAGAAGAAGAGCCTCTGGAAAGGGATTTTGTCTGCTCTCCCCCTTCAAATTTTGAGCTCCCGGCCCAGGATTTGAGATTTCTTGGCTCGAAGAGATCTTTTTCCTGTTATTTTAGCTGGCATTAACCAAATGTTGGCGTTATAAGACCAAATCCCGGAGGTTGATGAAATGGCAAAGAAAAAAGGGAAAGTTCGGATAATCACGCTGGAATGCACCGAGTCTCGGAAGGCTGGGATTCCTCCTTCTCGCTACACGACAAAGAAAAATACTCAAACCCACCCCGAACGGTTAGAGAAAAAGAAATACAACCCCAATATGCGTAAGCATACGATTCACAAAGAAATCAAATAGCCCCGTGGCCCAGTTGATCCTTTGAGATTAAGACGCCTTCTTGTGGGCGAGTTCATCCAAGGAAAACTTGTATCCCACCCCATGAACTGAGCGCAGGCATCTTTTGTAGTCACCCATTTTTCGCCGCAAAGATGCCACGTAGGTGTCTACGCTGCGATCTAGAACATTTGTAGATTTTCCCCAAACTCCATCAAGAATCTGTTCTCGACTGATAATATGGTCTTTATGAGAGGCAAGATAGTAGAGTAGCTTAAATTCAAGGGGCGTTAGGTTAATTGAGGCTTCCTGGCCTTCATAATTAATGTCCAGGCGTTGCATATCCAAAAAGAAAGTAAAAGGTCCTTGGCGAAGGACTCTGGAATTCTCAGATTCAATGCGGGTCCACCTTATTTTTGCCTCAACCCTTGCTCGCAGTTCGGAGGGGTCGCAGGGTTTCACGATATAATCGTCAGCACCAAGGGTAAATCCAAGAACTTTGCTAGACACCTCGCTTTTCGCCGAAAGGAACATAACAGGTGTCCGAGCATACCTCTCAAGTTTTCGAATACGACTGCACAGCTCGAATCCATCTCCATCTCCTAACATAATATCGAGAATAAAAAGGCTGTAACGGCTCTTTTCCAGTTTAGAAACCCCTTCGGCAAAACTTTTGGCCATTTCTAAATCACAATGGCCATGTAAGGCCTTACCAATCACCAAACGATGAGATTCTTCGTCCTCTACCAACAGCACTTTGGGCAATGACATACAACACCTCTCCAAAAAGCTTCTTTCTGTACCTCTGATTCTCAGGCACCAACATATCATCTATATGATCGGAAGAATGTTTATGAAAATTTATTAACATTTCAGCAAATTTTCGTCTCGCTTTGATGCGCCCTTACTGGAGCTTAAAATCAACAACCAGAGGCGCATGGTCGGAAAGCCGATTCCAGGGCGAACCTGTCATGACGACTGCTTCGATTGGAGTCAGGCCACGGTAATAGATTCTATCTAGGCACAGCAACGGATGCGGACTTGGAAAGCTGCGAGCATACCTGCCATAGAGGGTATGAAATGCCTCACGAACACGAATGCGCTCTCCAATGTGCCGACTCGCTCCCTGAGTCCAATCATTAAAATCACCCGCAACAAGGAGTGGACCATCAGTCACCTCTTCAGAAATGCGCATGATCAAGCGATCCAATTGCTGTAGCCGACCTCCGGCCAAGAGATTCAGATGCAGGCATACCAAATGCAAATCGCCCAACTTCGGATGTAACACTGAAACATGCAAAAGCCCTCGTTTTTCTAAGGGGTTGGTGGAGATATCCAAATTGGTCCATTGCCGAACAGGAAAGCAACTCAAGATAGCATTGCCATGACTTCCCTCCTGGTAAACCGCGTTCTTGCCGTAGGCATAGTGCTCCCATACGGAATCTGCCAAAAACTCCAACTGTGAATCAAATTCCTCCGAATTCTCTATGTCATGCAGGCCCAGTGAACCAGGACCTCGAATTTCCTGAAGAAAAACCAAATCGGCGTCGACTTCACGGATGAGATTCCTGATGTTCAAAAGCACTTGTTTTCGAGAATAAAAGCAAACCCCTTTGTGAATGTTATAGCTGAGAACCCGCAAATTATTCTGATGAGCTTTCACTAAATCCACCTCTTGAAAATCAAAATGAATCTTCCGATCAACCTCTGAACCCAGGGACGTCGACTCACATCAGCCACAGAAACGAGATTCGATTGTTCACAATATTGTGTGAAATTCTTCGCCAATGAGTCAATATTCTCCGAACGGGAAAGGACTACGTCTGCTTCGAGATCATGATATTGGCTCCGATAATTGAGATTTGTGCTTCCCAGTTTACCCCAATTGTCTATCACCATAAATTTCGCATGGGCAAATCCGTCTCGAAACTCATATAGTTTCACACCGAGAGGGATCAGAGGGGCGAGTAAAATTTCGCCAACCCAACGAGTAAAAAATACGTCTGTAAACCCCGGAAAGCACAGACGCACGTCCACCCCGCGCTGTGCCGCCCTAATCAAGGCCCTTAATAGCTTTGGAGAAGGCACCCAATATGGGTTCGCTATCCAGACACGTATCGTTGCGAGATTCACGCGTGCCACGAGCAAGCGCAGACGATTTCTTCTCAATAACAAAGTGTGATTGAGTTCGACATAAGGATTCCGCCAAGATCTTGAAATGCGTCTTACCGCCCTTGGTTGTCGCACCGAATCCATTATCCAAGACGCAGAACGAGTCCAATTAAATGAAAAAGCCGAACTAAGATCACAAACTCCCGGCCCTTCAACCATGACTCCCACGTCCTTCCATTTCAAACTGGCCTCGCTGATATTGACACCACCAACAAAAGCCTTTTCTCCATCAATCAGAAAAACCTTCTTGTGATTTCTTCTGTTAATTGAGTTCAATAATTTGAGAATCCAAAAGAAATGGGGAAAATTTCGCAATCCCCATCTGCTCCAGGGACTCGCCAAGGGGTGATAAACCCGAGTTTTAATTCCCGTCTGCTCAGGAAGAGACTCCAGTGGACCATGTACCCAATGAGGAGAACCAATTCCATCAACAAGGAGCCTGACTTCAACGCCCCTTTTCACCGCTTTCGCCAGTTCTGTGATCAATCGCCTACCGACCTCATCGCTTGAAAAAATATAGACTTCGACGTCAATGGACTGTTTTGCATGACTACATGCGCGAAGTATCTCGTAGAAATACTCTTGGCTTGAAAGAAAGAGTTTCTCAGTGGTCCATGCTATCGGACCCATCAGTGATTCGCCCTGCATAGCTGTCAATATACCCGATCAGCGCGGGTTCAGGGAATCTTTCTATCGCCCCTGGCTTTCTGGGGCCGGCACGTCAATTCGTTTCCAGACATAAACAAAGGGCTTACCGTTCACCTCAAAATAAAGGTAAAAATCGCCATTCCGAATTTCTGCCTGAGTTTCGGTTTCTCTTCCCTGCCTCATGTCCGGATCAGTGGCGCAACCAATCGCATTTTTTGGATTGATCCAGGTCACCCGATCCTTTAACCTGCAACCGCTAAAGACATACTCTCCATGCCGCTCGCAAAACCCCTGCTGTCCCCGACGATCCCAAAATACCCGGTCTTTCCCATCAGGAAAAAATTCAAAAACCAAATTAAGGTCCGGGTTAGGAATTGGTGATTCAACCCCCTGATAGATGTACTTGTCCCAAACCCATTTTCCAACAATCGATTCTCCCTCACAAATCACCGACTCACTACGACCAACCGCAGAAAAGAAAAAAATGACAACAACAAAAACCACTCTGAAGTTCTTCACATCCACCTTCTCGTATTCCTATCCCATCCAAACATATCGTGGCCTTGCCTACCATACCCAACCTCTTCTTATCAAAACGGCCTTGATTTGCCCAGCGCTCTTATCATCCAAAGAAATGTCCTCAACAGCTTCCTGCAAGACAGCAGGAAAATCCTTCAATAAAGAACCAGCCCCCAATCGTCCCAAGCATTGCAAAGCCAGTCGACCTGTCAACTCTTTGCCAAGAAATTGACGAATCTCCCACAAAGTTCCGCTCACAATCGTAGAATCGTGATAGAGAGAGCCTTTCGCGTCCGTCCTATAATTCAAAGAATTCTCCAAGTTGCGACGAAACGGAGCTTTTAAATAGCTATACTCAGCCATACGTGGACTATCTAAAAACGAAGCCGCAATAAAATCGGCAAATCCTTCGTTGAGCGATCCACCTTCTTTGTCATTTGGAAGGCCGGCCAAAATTTGCACTATCGAATGTCCGACTTCATGGATCACGATAGATGGATCCTGTGGAATTTTCTTGTAGATCACATTGTCCCCATCTCCCAGATAGATATTTCCGCTGAAGTAGAATGCGGCATTTGAAGGAACAACTCCTCCGACGTGAACCTTCACTTTGAGCTGAAAGGGCAAGGAAAGAGAATACTGAGATCTCAGCCAAACCAAGGCTTGCTCAACAAAGTAATAGGCCTGCACCTCATCAAACGCGCTCTCGTCAGGCTGAAAACGAAACTGATGATCTAGATTAAAAGCTCGGCTCCCCCCCTCTGATTCAACTTTGAGCAGAGAACTCGTCAGAGTCCCATCACCCACCAAATTTGAAAGAATCACATCGGCCAAGGGAGTTCGAAATGGAGACCCCGGGAAAACTTGAGCGGTGCCAGTAATCAAGTGATTTGTGACAGAGCGACGCTCGATAATCCGGCCCTTTTGAGATATCTGCGCCTGTACGACATCTGATTCATTGTGAAGAAGATAACTCAACTCAACAAAAGGCTCATAACCTGTAAGACTTGATTTCAAAACAATCTGAGAAGGAAAGATCTTTTTTGCCTCTCGAAGTTCCGGATAGATCTGCCAAGCCAAACTCAGGACTTTCTCCTTCTGTGATACCAACTGCTGTGCCTTCTTTGTGTCACTCTCAGACAAGTGATCGGTAGAAACATCCCCTTCAATCAGCTTTGGCGCTCCCGAACTATCGCGCAGTACCTTTATCCAACTTCCCTCAACGGGAAAACCTCCGTTCATTGTTCGCCAATGTTCAATTTTATAACCTGAAATCTCGACATTCTCAGATTGAGACTTGTGAGGAGATGAGATGAGCGTAGCCAATTCAGGCGTCAAATTTTGTTGAGAGGCACGACTCCAGCGAACACGAGAGAACTTATCCTGAACACTGCAACCAAGGACTGGCACAGCTAGCATGAGAGAGAGGAAAATAAACCTTACAAAAGTTTCATCTTCGGCTCCATGAGTGCAAATAAAAAACACAAAAACTCCCGCCGATTCTTAAAGTCTGGAAACCTGCTTACCTATAGGCCCGTAAACCCAAAATCTGAGATCCAAATCATGTGGGGAGACGTTTGAGAGTCCCCCCACACTTTCGGAGCACTGCAATTCCAAACTCCAGAACAAAGGCGAAGGTTTCTTCTCCGCCGTAGCTCAGCCCATTACTCGATGGTGAGTGTTTTCTCGAGATAGTTGTCGTTGCCATCTATGAATCTAATTCTGTGCTCACCAACTCCGAGCTTGCCAAGTGTCACAGATTGCGTAAATGGCACCATCATCATCAAACACATGCCTTCGCTCACTCCCGCAACAGCTCGCACTTCGTGTATCTTGGTGGCCCAGTCATGCCCGACATCTGCTCTTTTCCAACGATAGCAAGTATTTGAAAATAAGCCTGCCACAACAACATAAGCCTCTGACTCGGCATCAAAACCACTCGGTATAAATGCATCGTTAACACCAACGACA
This sequence comes from Bdellovibrionales bacterium, assembly GCA_016714165.1. NCBI lineage: Bacteria > Pseudomonadati > Bdellovibrionota > Bdellovibrionia > Bdellovibrionales > Bdellovibrionales bacterium. Next base: position 111,502 of record JADJNU010000004.1, on the reverse strand, counting down.
ACTTCCTTTTCCTTTCTTGGAGGCGTGGATGCCCCGGCATCCAAAAATGGAATAGCCAATGTAAAAACCACAGCAACAGCAAACAAAATCCGATTTCTCATATTTTCCCCCTTTTAAAAATTTAAATTGCGAACCTACAAATGATAGTAAGCAATGATTGTTCCATTTTGAAACATCTATAAATCAACCATGAAAAAATATACGGGTATATTTGTCTCAATTTTATTGCTCCTCACGAGACTTATCTGTTGACAAGATGAGTCAATATTCTGGATGGCCATCTGAGACCTCTTGAATTAAATTGGTTGCAAGATGGGCGGATTGGAGAAATTCTCATGAGATTGTTTCTTGTTTTGATGAGCTTTGGAATATCTTTTCCCAGCTTTTCTCAGAGCGTGGATTTAGACGCTCAGAGCAAGGGCTTTGCTGGCCTCCGACAGAGTGGAGAGCTGGTTAGCCTTGAGCTGGTGCCAAAGGGAAAACAACTCCGCCTTAAACTTGTGGGAAATGAAGCTGCAAGTGTTAAAATGGGCGAGGTTTCAGTAGAGGCAACTTACGGTTTTGGAAAGGTCAAAAAGCGGCTGACAGTCACCAAACAACAAGGAGAGTTTTTGATCACGCGGGACAAGGTGGAGCCGGTCGATCTTAACATACGTGTGATGACGCCAGATCAAGTAGAGGACTTTGACTTCCAGTTAAAATAAATTATCCTTTAAAGCATTCGTCGGGGTTGAGTCAGCTATCCAAAAGCAAAAGCCCAAAAGTACATTTAAAACTTCACCACTAAGCTTGAAATGTAGTTCATATCGGTTTTTTTCACTGTGGCCGGAGGATAGTTGTCATGGGTGACGGTCGCTTCCAGCGCAAGAGCCAGGTTCTCTGTCCAATTCATCTTTAGGATGCCACTCGAAAGGAGCAGGTAATCATCAAGTTTTTCAACTTTAGGTTGGAAATATAAAACAAAAATTGCTGTTACGTCCTTCAAGTCAGTTGAGCGGAGTGAAAAATAAAAATTGGCACGAGCTGTGTTTTCCTGTTCAGAGCTCAATAACCCAGTCTCATAAACCTCATCATGGGAGTAATAGATTCAGGCTCCCAAGGCATAAGTAATACACTCTATTTCTGGCAACTCCCAACGCCAGCCTCCACCTGCCAATCCTCGAAAGCGGAGCCTATTGAACTGGTTTGTTTGGGACTGTATGTAGCCCTCCCAAAAACGAAGAGGGGCCACCGGTCTAACATGTCGCAAGTGAACAAGGCTCTCGCTTGTATCCTTGATTCCCTGACTTTCACCATACCTATAGTTGACTAGGATAAATTGCTGGGACAAGCCAGAGTTCCAAACGGAGCTGTGTCCGAGCCCACCGTATATTCTGTCACTGTTTCCGGCTCCACCATTTAACTCAAATCTGGCTTCGCCTTTGTAACCAAGATCCTCTACGCGAGGCCTCACAGCCTCAACATTGACGATATTCTGAGCGCTTGCGCCCGGATTCTCAAAAAAACAGCCAGCAAGCACAAGAAGAAAGAAAAGAAAAATCAAAGCCGTCCTCGTCATCAGGGCTCCGGACCCTATCAATTCAATTCCTCTCTGCCAACAATTAATCTACTTTCCAAAAATCCCCTGCACACCCACATCCTCTTCACACCTAGAAGAACTCGACCCACTAACCGACCAAAACCATTATTCGACCAAAACATATCTCCCCATCGCTTCCCCTTTTACAAGCCTCTGTTCTCAGCTTGTGAAACAACGAGAGCTGTGAGAAGAGATCGCCACTATGGCCAATGCCCCTAACTACATCACTCCTTCTGGTCTCGAGGCCCTCCGAAACGAGTACCGCGAACTCTTTCACCAAGAGCGTCCAAAGCTCGTAGAAACAATTGCTTGGGCAGCAGGCAATGGCGATCGGAGCGAAAATGCTGATTATATCTATGGCAAAAGACGCTTGAGAGAAATTGACCGTCGCTTGCATTTTCTTGGACAACGCATTGAGATGGCACAAGTGGTTGATCCAAAGTCTGTCTCAGCCGACAAAGTTCTCTTTGGTGCGACAGTCACTGTACTCAACGAACAAAATGAACCCAAAACCTATCAAATCGTGGGGGAGGACGAAATTGATGTCTCTCGCGGAAAGATTTCCTGGAAGTCTCCATTGGCCAAGGCCCTTTTAAACAAAAAGCAAGGTGAGGAAGCACTCATTCATAAACCAACGGGAGATTCAATTGTTGAAATTATCCGAATCGAATACCTCTAGAAATAGGCTTGTCGATTTCGGTTACTGTCGATTTCTAATTTTGAATATTTTTCAAAAATATGAAATAACTCGCTTCCCAGTTGCCCTTTTTTGACTCATAGCGTAAAAGTTATATTCCAGATCGAATAAGCCGCCCAAGCAGTTGGCACGGAGAAATAATGATTGGAATCACCGGTAAATCAAAAAGTCCCTTGAAGGCAATTCTTGCCTGTAGCCTTATCTCCCTCATCTCAAGTTTATTTTTCATGGGTTGTGCAAAAGAGAAGAAGAGATCCAATGAGGGGGGGCCGAAAGTTCAGACTTATTTTGTTAATGGCGATCCCATGAATCTTATTTCCGGAAGCACTGGTGAACCCTCAACTCCTTTTGATGGGAATCAGATTCGCAACACAAACAACTACCTTTTAAGATCAATTATCCAGTTTAAGGAGAAGGAAGTTGTTGTTCCTCCCAAACCCATTCGGAATCTAGAAAAGAAAATGCCCCCAATGATACGGACCCAAGCCAGGAGAAGAAACCTGAGGTTTCACAAACCTATAACATGATTGAAAAAACCAATGGTGTCTGGAGTTTTGAATCGCAAGATCCGAGTCAAATTAAGTTTTTACTGAATTTTGATCCCAATGGAAAACTTAAGATTTTCGCCCTGCAGAAAAATGAAGATACGAAGCTTATTATTACCCCCATTCACTTTAGCTGTTCTCAGGATTGTCAAATGATGAGCTTTCTTGGTCGTTATGAAACTCAAAAATCAGGCTCCACTCTTGTTGCTTTTTATTGGACAAAAAATGAACCAACTCCTCCAATTCCCATTGGCACAAAGGTATTTAATTACATTTTTGGAAAAGGAGTGAAGATTCCCTGGAACAACAAATCCCCACTCCCCGTGAAGATTTGCGGAGCCGAGACCAGGAAGATTGAAAAAACCATTCGGGAGGCCGTAGCCAGCTGGACTCAGTTACTCACCGACCGCCTTGAAATCAAACTCGAGGCGGTGGATATTTACCCGCCATTTTCTGACCTGAATTTTCATTGTATTCAAATTGTTGACAACTATTTAGTGGAACAAAATCCCCAAATTGCAAAAGAGGCCATCACTATTGGCACGTCGAATCTCATTACCAACCAAATGCAGGATTCCGACATCTTTATTTTTGCAAAGGAGCGGGAAAAATATGGAGATTTTTTTGGTTATATCAAAAGTCTTGTTCGAACCGCCAGGCACGAATTTGGACATCTCTTAACCCTCGACCACCAATTCGAACTCGAAAGTGTCATGTCCTACAAGCCTGAGGAATCCCAATGTTCTCTCTACGATGCAATGGCCATCGCAAATCTCTATCCCCACACGAAGTCGATGAAGCCACCTCGCCCTCATGAGGGTCTTGGACAGGGCTCGGGCCAGCGAACAATGTTGTTCCAGACAGTGAGCAATCAGTGAACTAAGTGGCACTGAGGATCGTTCAGACGAAATGCGCCTTGTCCGTCAAAACAGGTTGCTAGCTCCTGAACTCTCTGCGCATAGTTAAATTCAGGATGGGAGGATGTTTTCCCCGTCTTTTCAATTTCGCAGGGATGATTTTCCTGACAGGGAGTTCTCACTCTATCATCCACTCCCGTGTTGATCAGAGCTACAATTTTACCTGTGACCAAAGAAACAAGAGATGACCCAGAAGACCCACCCACTACACTGCACTTGTTCCGCATTGAACCCCCGAATCTCCAATCTCCTTCGAGTAAGTCAACAACTTCAAGAATTTGGCATTCGCTCTTTCTCAAGTAACGACTCCAAAGGCCACTTTGAGGGATTCCCACATTTGCCACCTTCTCTCCATAAATTGGGGCATCCGATGCGATCGGAAAGCCATTTAAACCAACCGAACGCAAATCTACTCTCTTTCCTCTCAGTCTCATCAAGGCCAAATCAGTCCCGGTCATCGTGGCGTATTCGATTCTCTCGACCAAATATTTAATTTTACGATTTCCGGCATCTTCATAAAAACGCGCCGTAAAGCTCAATCCACGTGCGGGAGCTCGGTCAACCAAAAATTCTCCCGGCTGTGGAAAGCCGTCCATCAGACAGTGTCCATTGGAAACAACATAAACCGGTGCATCATCCGCCCCGCCCACATCAATGTAAGTGGCTGAACATCCGCCTCCAAATGATCCTTGACTGAGAAGTCCCATGCTTCCCCATTCTGGAGAACGATCAAAAGACAGCAATTCCCATGCAACCCGACTGGAGTTAGCCTGATCGTCAGGGAGCCGATTTCCATCTTTATCAAAAATGCTCTGAGGAGAGTGAGCGTTTGACTGAAGCGAAACAAGAGCAGATGTCAATAACACAATCAATTCGGCTTGAAGAAAGAAAAATCCCCTTTTCATAGTCACCCCCCAGTTTCATTTGGAAAAAATTAGCCCGAATATTTAATCCACTGTTCAATGCTTTCACAGTGTCAAAAAATAATCTACCCCTCTTTTGTCGAAACCAGGTAAGAAACCAAATGGGGAGCCTTGTCGGCCTTAAACTCGCTCGCAATTTCTTCTAATACTTGACGATTTTGGATTTGGGTACGCCGACCTGTCTTTCTCACCACCCCCTTCGCCAAAAAATCAGTAAAGCAACGTCCGACACCCTCTTGAGTCACTCCTGCCCATGCTGCCAATTCCTTGTTCGTCCAAGGACGCGATCCCAATTTTCCATTAAAATAAAGAATACCCGCGGCAACGCGAGCTCTGAGACTTTTGTTTGACATGACTTGCATATGACTCAGAAACTCTTGAATACAGCGCGACTGCATCTCGAGAAAAGATTCCGCTAATTGACTGGAAATCTCCATCACCTCCCGCACACGGACACTTGGAAAAAGACATAATCTCGTCGCTTCCCTGGAAATGTAAACGCACTGAGAATGCCGTGATTCAAACAGACAATCAATCCCGATCAGATCCCCAGAAACCATGATGGCGGCAACAAAATATCGGTTACCACCATTACTCACTTTGCGAGAAATGGATCCTTCCATGACATATCCCACCTTCAAAACTTCCATATCATCAGATGAAACCACCTCACCGGGAGAAAGTTTTAAAATTACTCGATCACGATTCAGTTCATCCAAAGCTCTTGCCAGATCAGCCCGTCCGTCTATTGACCGACCCATCAAAAGCCCTTTGGATCCACTCCCTCCGCCACTGTCGTCACTTCCCATTTTCAAATTTTATGACCTCCATTTATTCGCAAAATTTGTGATCGCACCCTGCCCAATGATGATATGAATTCCTCTCTCTCATAACAAAATATTTCTGCTTAGACTGAACCTTGAGTTAGGTATTTCGATCAAAATCAATATTCTCAGTTAAGTAAAATTAATTTACTGATTCGAATCAATATTTTGACTAATCTGAGTGAAATTGAGAGGCCTCAAGTCTCCAGAAAGTTATGACCTGGTCATAATAAAAAACTGAAGTGACAGGTCCCATGTGGTCCCAGTTTTGAACGTGCAGCAACTCGACACCATGAATCGGTTTACGATATCGATTGGACTTGTAAAATCATCCGTATTTCCATGGTCTTGAAAAATACATGTCCCGAAGTGAAACAGATAAATGCTCACTTGTTTTGCATCTCGATTTCATTACAGGACATTTTCTATTCTGATTTCAATGGGTTATGTTTTTTCACTTGGACTGGAATTTGAATTCTATCTGAAGTGAATGTGGAGCATTTGAATCGAGACAAATAAGGGGATAGGACACTGGCACATAAAGACGTCAGACTCTTTCAGTTTGTTTTAATTGTACTCGCAACAGCGTTGTCTGCGGCCGGCCTTGTCTTTACTCTCCCTCCAGAAGATCCACTCAAACCAGTGTCAAGTACGACTGCAAAGAACCAGGAACAACTGACTACACGAACAACACCGAATCAGTTTATGCCCAGCTCTCAAGTGAAATCAGACAAAAACTCCCGGCCAAAGCGAAAATTTGTGTCTAAGAACTTTAGGAAACGAAGTTTGCGTCCGGTTCTCGTTAAAAAAATTAAATCAAAGATAGTGGCAGGTAACTCACCTAATGACGTTTTTGTGTACAACTCTTCACGCTCCAGACAAAACGGTCTATAGGTCGCTCAGATACAGCATCATACGCAATAATCTCTCCTTCCTGTACCTAAGTCTCAATCACAATCAAAACCTGCTCAGACGGATCATGTGATGGTAGCCTGATTAAAATGCAAAAGGTCCCTCGCCGCAACATCAATTCAAACTTAACCTTTGTTCCTCAGCTCAAAGACGACAGGCGGCCCCTTTGAGATTCATCCTCTTCCTGCCCTTCATCTTCTTCTCCATTTCATGCGATCAAGGTGGCTTCTTGATGAAGACACAAGCCCAAAAAACTCTCAACTCCACCTGCCAGCAGAGGAGGGGCTCTCTCCTGAATTGGATTTGGTGCGGGGACAACATAGTCGCCGGAAGTGCTGTGACCGAAGTCTGCCTTGGAAATGCCGTCTTATCAGATCGCACAGCGACCGTTCTTCGCTTTTCAAGCCACGAGAGAAATTCGGAAGAATGCTGGTACTCAACAGACGCTGCACAGGATGAGACTCCATCTCCTGAATGCAACCAAATCAAGATGCGAAAGTACGAAAAGGAGATTGCGACAAGAATAAAATCCACGGATTTTTTCGAATGCTATCAGGACGGCCTCATCCTTAGAGTTTCAGGGAGCCTTGGCGGACCCCGAGAAGAATTTGTAGCCAAACGCCCGTCTACGAAATAGAATTTATTCTCATGGGTATTTGCGCTCGATGCTTATATTCGAAGAGAGAGCATTTTCGCACTTGAGGTAAAAGTGACTCCTTTCACATGGAAACGAATCTTGGACGAACTGGATTTTCGCTATAGCCGCAGCTCAGGTCCCGGCGGTCAGCACGTCAATAAAACTGAGTCAAAAGCTGAAGTCCGTTGGAATCTCGCGAAAACTCATGCGTTGACCCAATTCCAAAAGGCCAGAGCTCTCGCTGAGCTTCAAACCCTCATAAAAAAGGGAGAATACATTATTTTCACTTCAGAAGAGTATCGAAGCAGAGAACAGAACAAAGAAATCTGCATTTCAAAACTGAAGAAAATGATTGAGAAGGCCCTGTCTATTCCAAAAAAGAGAATAAAAACAAAGCCCTCAAAAGCTGTAAAAACAAAACGTATTGAATCTAAAAAACAGCGCGGTGAAATCAAAAAGACCCGCAAAAAATACAGATATTGAACTTTTGCGTCACTCGACCTGAATCTCCTCAAAACGGCCTAATCCTATTCTAGGCAACGAACTTCCCATAATTGTCACTCCTTTTGAAATTCATTTAGCCTCTTTTCTTTCTATTGCCATTAAACGGTGGCTTTAGCCTGGCATCGCCATTGCGATAGACAACTGAGGAACTAAACCCAGAGAGAGGTGGTATCAAATGTTTACGTATATTTCAGAGGCTTTCACTCATGGCGGAATTTGGATGTATGCCATTTTGGGCGTGCACATATTTTCCATTGCTATCATTATCGAGAGAGCTTATTTCTTGTATCTGAGGAGATCTCCAGGACAAAAGAAGCTAGCTCGACATTTTGAAGACGACATCAAAAAAGGTCAAATCGATCAAGCCTTAAGCAAGGCTCGAAACATCTCCCAATCAAATGCATTGGGTTCAGTGGCCGTCGCAGGAATCCAATCGGCGATCAACCTGGGCGGAAAAGATGAAATTCATGCAAAGATGGAAGAAGTGCTTTCATCAGAAAATGCAAAACTCGAAAAGAGGACATCTTTATTGTCGATGATAGGAAACGTATCAACCCTCATTGGCCTCCTGGGTACAATTACAGGGATGATCAAATCGTTCTCAGCTGTGAGTTTAGCGAATGGAGCTGAAAAGGCGACAATTCTCTCAACAGGAATTTCGGAAGCAATGAACTGTACGGCCTATGGACTTGTCGTCGCCATCCCAGCTCTTGTCATGTATTCAGTGCTTTCTAACAGAACCAATGAGCTACAAGAGGATTTGAATCAGGCTTCTACGAAAGTTCTCAACTGGCTTTGCTATAGCTTCGAAAATGTACCGCGCGCTAAACGGAAATCTATATAGTAAATAGTTTTAATATTTATTTATAAGGACGTGACAAATGTTTTCCCGTAACAAGAAAAAATCTCATGCTTCCGCTGAAGTCAATCTTGTCCCGTTTATCGACCTGCTGTCTGTATGCATCAGCTTTTTGCTCTTCACTGCTGTTTGGCTTCAAGCAGGGGTCATGTCCTCCAAGCAGGGTTTAGGTACTGAAGCTCAATCTCAAGATGAAAATCCAAAATCAATGTGGGTGGAACTGGAATCCAAGGACAGTATTCTAGTTTCGACCCACGGTCTTAAAGTTAATGATAAAAAGAAGCGTATCACTTTTGACGATCTTGCTGATTACGCGGGATCCAAAAAGATGGAAAACCCAGAACTCCGAACGGCCATTGTATTTCCACAAACAAACTCTAGTTACGAAGATCTGATTCAAGCGATGAATTTCTTAAAGAAGGCCGAATTTGTCGACATCGGCATTGCTCCTTTATAACAGTGAGGTCCCTATATATGAGAAAAGCCAATTCGTTTAAGAAATCTAAGTCCCACTCTGGAGAACACAGCGGACACAACTTGACCTCATTGGTTGATTGTTTCGCCATTATTCTGGTTTATTTGCTATTGGCGACCTCATTTGGCGAAATCGATCTCGATATGCCAAACGGAATGGTCCTTCCAAAGGCCAGTCAAGCACAGGCCCTGACGAATTCGCTCGTTATTCTTGTTAACAAAAATCAATCCTACCAAATCTCAGGAAGAACGATCGCTCTCCAAGAATTGGGAGAAGAGTTAAAGAAGCTCTCAGACTTACAAACCGACAACCCCGACAAAAAGGCCATCGTCATTCAAGCTGACCGTCAACTGACCTAAAGTGAGCTTAATCCCGTCGTTGTGGCTGGTCTGCAATCTGGCTTTTCTGAAGTTCAATTTGCAGTTATCAAAGAGGAGAAAATGTGAGTCGCTCAAGCCTGATGGCTCTTGCCTTCATTTTTTCAAGCCTCGTGTCACTTCAAAGCTACAGCTCCGAATCGGAGTCGTCTGCCGTTGCAAGAATGGATCTGCAAACTCATGACGCCCTGATTGGAAAACTCACAGCTGTACTGCCCAGTTTGCCGAATAACTCAGAACAGGCAACCACCATAAAGATTCGGCTTGGTGATCTCTATTCTGAGCGCGCCCGCCTTAAAGACATTGCAGCTGGTGAAAAAAATTGCACCGAATGCAAAGACGCAAAAAAGGATCGCGAGAAGGCGATCGCGTACTACCTGGCAACAAAACGAATGATCCTAAACCACGTTGAAGATCTTCAAAGGGTCAACCTTCAGTTGGCTAATCTTTACAAGTTGACAAATCAGAGCAAAAGTATGGAGAAGACCTATAAGGAAATACTTAAGGATAATCGACAGTTCAAAATTCACTCAAAAGCCCACCTCGGCATAGCAGAAATGTTATTCCAAAATGGGGACTATCGTAAAGCTGCGATCTCCTACGACTCAGCACTTCGAAGAGCCACGCCTGAAGACCGGGCCTACATCGTCTTTCGCCAATCGTGGACAGCCTACAATCTTGGACGCAACGATGAAGCGCTACGAACAATACAAAAGGCCATCAGACAGGCCGAAAGACTTTCTCTCACTGCATTCCACAAAGATCTCATGCGAGATTATGCAACCATGCAGGCACGAAACCCTTTTACATCCAAGGATGTAGATACCTATCTTGCACATTCTCCAGAAAAGGATAGAATCGAAAATCTCAAATTTTTTGGCGAAGAAGCTGATCGTCTTGGGAACAAGAAAGGTTCTCTTCTTATCTGGACCCTTTTGCTGCGACAAGATAGCTCAAGCCAAGACAGTGCCGAAATCCAATTGAAGCTCGCGCAGAACTTTTATGACCTTGAAAATTATCCTCAAGCTCTCCATCATCTCGATCAGACTGTTGTCTTCGTTCAAAAAAAGAACTGTTCAGACAAAAAATGTGAGAGTGTCAAAAACGATTTTAAATCCCTTTTAGTTACTTGGACAAAAAAGGAAAAGACCGCCCCAACGAAAAATCTCTCATTGGCTTATCAAAAGTATATCTCCTGCAATCCTGAGGATTTTGAAGTTATCGTTTGGGCTGCTCAAGTGGCAAAACAACGCAATGATAGAATTACTGCTTACGAACTCTACGAGCAAGCGGCGATTATTTCTGCAAAAAAGAAAATGAAAAAGGAATTGGAATCCTCTCTGGTCATCGCCATTGAGATTGCCGAAGAAAGCCACAATCAATCGCTTTATGAGAGGGCTCTCAAAAAATATCTCGAACTTAATTCAAATGGACCCTTGGCCTACACCGTTCGCTATCAGCTTGCCTATATTCTCTACAAGACCAACAAGTATGCAGAAGCTGCGGAGGCGTTCAAACTCTTAGCTCTGGATAGCGATTTCAAGGATAGCAAACTTCGCTTGCAGTCTGCTGAACTCTCACTTGACGCTTTGAAACTTATCAAAAATGATCGCGAGATCCGTGATTTTTCCCGACTTTATGCTCCCAAGTTTCCCAATCGCTCCGATCATTTTAATGAAATTGGGCGCAAGGTTACAATCAACCAGATTGTCTTAGCTTTGAAATCAACGCCCATTGACGATTCACTGGTTCGTTCTGAGTTAAAAATCCTAACATCTTATCCAGTTAAACATTTGTCTGCTTTTGATCAGGCAACTCATTATCGCACCATGATTTTGAGTTCTGAAAAACTTAAAGATCTCGAAACAATTTCTTCGTCTAGCAAGAAACTTTTAGCCGTGAGAGGCATAACAAAGACTGACATCGAATTGGCTAAGAAAAGTCTGCTCTGGGTTCATGAACTTAAATTGGAATTTATGGAAGCCTATAATGTCGCCAGCGACATGCCAATGAAAAATTTAACTCAAGAACAAAGGTCTTTGCGCCTGGGACTTCTGGCCGAGTTGGCAGGACTCAACCCTGAAAAGCACTTCAATGATTATCTCAGAACAGCTCGATCCACACGCAACACCAACCTCATTCGCATCAAGCTGATCCGCCGAAGTCATTACAAATGGGCGGTCTATGACAGAATGATAGGTCAATTGAAGTCAAATCCGGATCTATTGGCCCAAATCACCCTGGAAATTCACTCACAAGATCCTCGTCCTGCAAAAATTGATAGAGCCCTTTCTGTTCCCGGCGTGCGTGCCACACCAGAAGGAATCTACCTATCAAATCTAAAGCTCCGAAAGAATTTTCTGCAGTTTTCTGATCGGGTGCACCGTCACAGCATTGCAACAACCTCAGATCGAGGTCTCCAAAAAGGAATCAAGGAAAGAATGCAGCTTCTTGAGAAGCTAAAGAACGAATACAATGAAGCCAATCAACACGGAGATATCTATTTACAAGTTCTCGCTCTCAAAACAATTGTCAGAGAAAATAATCGATTTTATCGCCAACTGACTGGCCTCCCAACCCCTAAGGGTCTCTCTCAATTGGAAAGAGCAACCTACAGTAAGCTGATTCAGGAGCGAGCACAGCCTTATCAACTGGCTTCCAAAGAGGCTGAAACTCTGTTGTCCAATTTCTTTTCTATTAACTCGCAGAACATTGATAAACTGAGGAACTCAATTGGTAGCGAAGATCCGGTGGCTCGCATTGTCGCTCTGAGTGATTACAGGGCCCTCCGGGAATTCCTCCCAAGCAGTGAGGTTTCTCGATTCGAGAGCGAAATTCAAAATTTGAAAGTGAATCCTTCACGAATAGAAAAAGCACGCCAAAATGTCGAGAAAAATCCATTGGACCCATCAACACTTGAAGACCTTCGTGAGTTAGAAGCAAAACGTGCAAACGGTCCTTTGATTGCATATTTAGATGAAAGATTATCTCAGATTAAATCTGAGACACGGAGATAGAAGATGAGGCCATTAATTGTCACTCTTGAACTTGCGACCCTGTTGTTTTTTCTCGGTACGACCGACAGGCTGTCAGTTTGCGAAGCCAAATCCTCTTCCGGCTCAGTTAAATCGGGAAGGCCAAATAAGGGTATGAAGAAGCAGAAAGTGGTATCCAACCATAATGCCGAAGTTTCAAAATTGAGCACGGATATTAATTTTAATGATTTGACTGTTCGAGGCTTACGCCAATCTCCCCTTGGAATGACAACAACCGTTGAGAATGAAAAAGATATTCCACGTCTCATTGATTACAGATGGGATTTTCAGGATCGTGCGGTTCGCTCCGCATCAGGAAGGTAGAGGCGATATGAAAAATAGCTATTTGATTTTGCAGAATTCCCACGGAGAAACAGCTCGCGTACTTCCGTTCACGCGGGAGGAGCTGGAAATTATCTATCGTCATGACCTTAAACGGATTGAAATTGTACGAGACAGTAAAGAACTGACCGATGAAGGAATTCAGGTTGATAAGTTGGGAGATATAGCGAAGTCGAGTCCTGTCGATCAGGTTGTTATGAAGGGAGCCTGGGGACAAATTCGGCACGTTCAATCAGTTGCTCAAGTGACACCTGATGTCTCTGAACGCAAAGAACAGAACCGTGATTTCATCTTCTTCATTAAATGGACAGCTGGAATTCAGGTGAGCTTACTTCTTCTGACACTTCTCATTGGCTGGTGGATTCACCGCCAAGAACAACCGGAATCCCAAGTGGTAACTGTATTTAAGAAGGAAGACTTGATCGAAAAAAAGGTGCCGGTTGTAAAACCAAGTACTCAGAAAATCAAACCGGTACCACAGCAAGCACAGGTTATTCCGAAAAAATCGCCAAAAGTACAACCCAAGAAGGTTGTCATAAACCAACCGACCAAGGTCAAAACACGTAATGAACGAGCCGGGAACGATCTCAATCGAATGGGAGCTCTCAGCGCACTAGGCGGAATGGATAAGAACTCAAACGGACCGGGAGGACTTTCCAAGTCCGCCTCGAAGTCTGGTGGCTATGGATTTGATTCTTCTCGAGCGAGGGGAGGATCCGAACGGGGGCTTCTGGGCCATGGATTAGTTCAAGCTGGTATTGGTGGTGGCGAAAACTTAAGCGGCTATGGCGGTTATGGAACCAAGGGGAAGGGACAGGGACAAGCTGGTTACGGCTCCATGAAGATGGCCGGAAGCTCGGGAGGCTATTACCTCCCAATGAGTGAGGAAGCTACGGTTGAAGGCGGACTCCACCCCGATCAGATCAATGCGGTCATTCGCCGGAATCAGGGGCAAGTTATTTATTGTTACGAAAGAGGATTACAGACAAAGCCAGATCTGTCTGGCCGCGTTGCAGTCAATTTTGTGATTTCTCCTGGTGGCCAAGTGACTGTCGCAAAAGTTGCTCACACAAGCCTCTCAGCAATACAAGTGGAATCATGTATTCTGGGGAAACTTCGCGCTTGGAGATTTCCCAAACCAAAAGGAAATGTTGCTGTAAAGGTCACCTATCCGTTCTTACTCAAGCGATTAAACCAAGGCTAAAGGACTCATATGAAAAATATTTCTTTAATTATATTCGCGAGTCTTATCACTACTGGATGTGGTGGATCTAAGGATCCTCTCGAGAAATATCCAAATGTGAAGTCGGACATCCCGCCCGTGAACCTGAAGACGGAGGACCAGACCTACAAGTCTGGGTGCGGAATTAATATCATAGCTCCACCCACCCTGTTTGCGGTTGAAGAAAAACTCACAAGCGCAGAAATCTTTGTCCGTGGCTCCTATGCCACATCGACTCAGTCCATCTCTATCAACGAGGCTCCCGTCGGATTTGAACAGCCTGTAAAAAGTGGCATGACTCCAAATGGTTTGATGTTTGTGATAAAATATGCGCCGCCCAGAGGCACTGTTGAGGTTGGAAAGAGTTTTAAATCCTTCCAAATTGAACTTGTTCCAAATAGCCAATCGATTGCAACAGAACAATGCCAAACACAGATGGGAATTGTTGTCTCGAGTACATCTGAAGTGCCAATGATCAAGGAGATCAGCGCTCCCGATAAAATCAATCCAACCTCTGCCAGCCCCTCGTCGATCAGACTTGATGTTGTGGCGACGGGACTTAAAGACAGCCAAGCACTCGATCTCAACTGGGATTTTGATGGAAATGCAGTTTCGAAAGAGAATCCGGTGATCAACTTGGCTCCAGCCATAAAAGGAACTCACCCCTTATCATTAGGAAATAATACATACCGGTTTATATTAGACATTGATCCTGACATACTACAAACTATTATTGTCCAATTCCTGAAGGTGAACAGCGAGTTCCTTAAAAGAAATCCGACTAGAAACTCCCTTGACGGGCTTGTTCGCTTCTCAGTTTCAAATCAAGAGCAACAGCCCCCTCTGATTTCACCACACGAAAATCTTGTGATAAAGATTGTGCGGCCATTACCTGAAGCATCACCTGCCTCGAGTGTGACCGTACTTTCCGGCAACTCCACCGCCGCTGCTCCGACGACTGTAGGCGCAGGGAATCCTGTTGCTGCAAGCAAACCAGTTCAAAAGCCCGTCAAAGGAAAAAGCTTCAGAGGGAGAGGTAAGAAATGAATCACACAATCATGTCATTTTTATTTTCAGTTCTCGTCACATGGGCTGCCTTCATGGCAGACTCTGCCTTAACGACTGCACTGGCTGGGGAGAAAGGTCGTTCTGTTGCTATTGGTAGCGAATTAGATTCCTTGGGCTCCAATAAAGCGATTGCAGAACGAGCCAAAGCTATTGACGGTGAAAATCGAGTTCGAGTTGTTCAGAATCGGTCCGTTGATCGAAATCTTCGGTTCGAATTTGGAATCAGTTATGATGGTGTCACCGGAGGCGATTCCTATATTAAGACAAATAACCTTGGTTACGCACTTGACTTCCATATCACGCCAAAAGTTTCAATTGGGGGTCGCTACTACGATTCTCTCAGTAAACTTACCCCTGAAGGAGAACGCATTTTTTCTGATGCCAATCAGCGCAGGGCCAACGGGGACAATTCACTTCGACCCGATTTGGATACCCCACTCTCCTCTTCCATTGGAATTCTCACAGTCTATCCACTTTATGGAAAATTAAACTTTTTCAATCTTGGAATCAGTCAATTTGATCTCTTTGTGACAGGCGGATACGGAACCATGAAGCTTGTGTCCGGTGAAACACCCACTTGGATAGCTGGTGGGGGCGTCGGAATTTGGTGGTCTCAGCACTTTACTTCACGTTTTGAAGTTCGCTACCAGGAATATCAAGACGTCATTAATACCGGAACACGCGAGCAGGCCATTACCGCCTTTTCCTTTGGGCTTGGATTTTTGTTATGAAAACAAACTTGGCTTCGCACTTTATTCTATTGACTTATTTTTGCATCGCCACTTTTGGTGCGAGTCCAAATTCTGTGGCCCTAGCGGCCACGAAGCCTTTATCAAATGAATTCAAACTTAACAACGAGTCCCTTCGAGACAATTTTGGCAATTATAAGTCATTTTTAAAAGCGTACAACAAAGCACTGGCTTTAAAATTCGGAAAGGAACGAAAATCAGCTGAATCTCTCGTCGAGCGATATCGAATGGCTCTCGCTAGCCTCAGACAAAATAAGCCAAAGATGGCATTGAAGATTCTACCAACTCCTTCGGCATTTGAAAGAGCCGGATTGCCTTCAGATCGCCTGCTGCTAACTCAAGCTCGGGCTCAATATCAAGATAGGAATTTTGCAGGTGCGATTGCAACCTACTCAAAAATTCCACAGTCCTCAGATCTCTGGATTGTGGCCATCGAAGAGCGAGCTCACACCCAAGGTCGATCGGGAAAATACGAGAAAGCACTTGCTGATTTAACAACACTCTTTTCTCCCGTTTTTGAGCCCGTTTTGGGTCCCGAGGCCTACTTTACAGCTGCCATCACTTATCTTCGATTGTGCCAGTACAGCAAGGTATTTGAAACTCTCAATCTCTTTAAGGAGAGAATGAAAAATCGCATCAATGACCTCACAAATGTAGCAAATGGAAAAGCCGATGGCTTTATTTTAACTGCAAGTCAGGATTTAAAATCAAAAGGCTATAACAGCATTTCCTATGCGAAGATTGCAAACCTTCTTCCGTCCTCCTTTCATCTGGATTTCACTGTTCGTGACCAAATCCAGAAATCACCGAACGGAATGAATAATTTTGCCCTATTTTCTCGAGTCGCTCAACTAGCCAATGAAGATTTGAGTGACATCAAGAGCAACCTCAACAAGTTACAACTTGTCGAGGCAGAGGTGATGCAACGAATTCATTTAGCTGAAAAGGTAAACGGAAACAAACGCAACAGCTTGGGACAATTCAAAGCCAAAGACGACCAATTGTTTTTCCCATTTAACGGTGAAGTCTGGATAGATGAACTAGACACCTACCAGGTTCAATCTAAGGGATGCCCCAAAGATGCAGGTGGAGCTTGAAGATATGAAAAATAATACACTGGATCTTGTTCAAATAATGATTGATCTCCGCAAAAATTCAAAAAATTTTTCACTTCTTGGAATGTTTCTCCTTCTTGCTTCAATCTGCCTTGGCTGTCAAGGAAGCCCTTCTGCCTATTTGGCAGCCCCTCCTGTAGAATTTCAGGCTGCGAGATCTCGAGGCGAGTCACCAAAATTTGAACTAAAGTCCAAAGTGGATATTGTTTTTCTCATTGATAACTCCGAGAGCATGCTCAATGAGCAGGACCTGCTCATCGCAGGTATTGATAAATTTGTAGACAGCTTCGGAGAAAATGCCTTTATTGATTACAGAGTGGGAGTCCTGACTGTTTACGATTCCCATTTTGAGCAAAGCCTATGTAACACTCCTGTTAGACTCAAAAACGGCTCCGTAGATGAATCAGGTAAAGTCGTCGAATGCTACCCTGAAGGAAAGCTGCGATCGGCTTTTATCACACGCTCTGAAGGCGACAAAGAGGCTTTGCGGAGCGCCCTTCGAGTTGGAACCCTAAAAACCAGCGAGGGAGGTCCTGAGATCGAAGAGATGTTCTCGCCCATCCTCAAAGCACTAAGTCCCGAAATGAACAAAATCAATGGAGATTTTATTCGCCCCGATTCTCAATTAGTCATTGTTATCGTTTCAGATGAAGAAGATTCGAGTAATCATGTCGGTGTAGAATCATTTATCGCGGGGATCGACAGACTTGTGGGGGTCAATCGAACAGACCTCTACGCGGTTGTTGGAATAAATCCATGTCACATAGAATCCTACGCTCATCGTCCAGACAAGATTTTGCAAGCGATCAATCGAGCACATGGGACTATTGAAGGCAGAGTGTTCCCCATCTGCGATGAAAATTTTGGAAGCCATTTAGCAAGAATTGGATCCGATATTAGGAAAAAATTTAAGAAGTTGCAAATAGTTCTGCAGTCTATCCCACAGGAAGGAACCTTGATTTTGTACTACGGAAATTCTAAAGTCGCACCAGGCCCCGGATGGAGCTACAATCCGAGAACTCTGACCGTGACCATCAACGAAAAATTGAAAATACCCTATGCTCCCAATTCTGAATTTTGGGTGGATTACGTCAAAGTCGATGAAAATGCCATCCGTAGAAATCATGCAAAGCCAATTCAGTGAGGACTAAGAAAGCTTTGAATCTCGTTGTCGCGCAGTTTGCAGCTGTGCTGCACTAGGAAACCTTCTGTTCCTTAGGATTCAAAGGTGCTGGTGGCTTGATACCACGCTCAACTGCAATGTCCCGAATATGCTTTTCAAAAAGTGGATATCGACCCAGAACTTTCTCAAAAGCTTCTCGGCTTAGCTCAAACATGTCACAATATTCAGTTGCCCGAGCGTTAGCACTCCGAGGATTGCTCGTCAGAAGGGCCATTTCCCCAAAAAAGGAGCTCGGCAACAAAGTAGCCAAAACGCCTCCTTCCCTCGTTACGATTTCAACTGAGCCCTTATGTATAAAGTACATTGAATCACCAGGCTCTCCCGCGTGAAATATCTTTTCACCTGGCACAACTACCTTAGGGCGCAGTTGCAAGACAACATCCTCTAACATGTCGGTGTCTGCTCCATTAAAAAGGGGGACTTTTTGCATGATCTCAGCATTGAGGCAAAGAGAGACTTCGCTACGAAGTTTGTTCGGCAGATCATTTAAAATGGATTTATCGTCATAGCCATGCCGCGTATCCCAAAGATAACGATAATAGGAACGGACTTTAACTCTGAGGCTATGAGGAAGATCGTTGTGTCCCATAAATGCCTCAATCCGATCAAGAGTACTCAGATGATTCTCTCGAGCTGCATCCATACGAGCCAACAGGCTTGCCACATTACTTACAACAAATCCAAAAAAGCCAACCCCAACAATTTGAGTTAACATGGCGTAAGCCATTTGAGGCAAAGTCTTTGCCGAAATGTCACCATAACCAACGGTGGTAAAGGTTGTCATAATGAAATAGAGGGATTTCACATAGTCCTCAACGGCATTACCCGTTATCCCTGCAGTACCGCCTCCCATCCAAACCCATCCGCATGCCGCCAGGTGAACAACTGTCGGCATAACAAAACCCAGCGGAAGAAGCCTTTGCAAAATGGGATGAAGACTATCGTAGCACTCGAGAACCTTCTTAATTCCTGAAATGTGACGCAAAAGAATGAGTTTCGGAAGCCACCACAAAATTCCTAATTGAATCCCCATAACAGCGGCTATTGAAAAAAGGGGAAGGCCTACGGCTAGATCGACTGTTACTGAACCCATGCGCTGCCAAAACGAATCCTCCTCAATTTGCTTGCCATGAACTGGTAATTTTTGAGCGCGCACAAAATAGGGACCAAAAACCAAAACAAAAATAAAAGTGTCAAAAAGTCGATCGACAAAGCCAACATCGGACAAAAATACAATACGCACAGGAAGCCAACCAGCAACGATCAGGGCCGTGATGATTTTTAGAGGAATGATCCACCCATGCCCCTTTCTACCCACTTCTTCTCCCCTCCCACGATTCCGGTACGTTCATTAAAGAGAATTCACTCCGAACCACTTCAAAAGAGGCCCCCGAGAATTTGCCACAAAGTCTCGCCCATATTAAAAGTGAACTGCAATGAAATCATGCTACTTTGAAGTGACGTATCGGATTCGAGGCCCGTGTGACTCTTGTCAATCACTGCCGATGAAGTGAAATAGATAAGCCCGACACCTAAGCGGCCAAATTGGTAATTCAGACCTCCAAAATAATCAACGGCCTGAAAAGCATAGCTGACGCGATCAGAGAAGGCCCCCGTTGCGAAATGCCGACCCCACATTTGATAGTACTGGGCGCCGATAATGACCTTTGTGTAACGCAGAGAAACTCCCGCGCCTGGTCCTATGAGATTGGACGCCTCATATTGACTTGCACTGTTTGCCGTATTAACAAGATCAAAATATTTCACACCCGCGACGAGATAGACGTCTGTGTCGACAAGATCTAAAATGGGAATGTTGACATTGAGGCGCATCCCAACTCCGTCGTAATAGGCCTTCTCTCCGTCGGGATTTTTCAGATTCATAAATGGATAGCCAATTTGAACCTCAGCTCCTAAAGAGTATTTTCCAGCACTTGCTTTGCTCCCACCAGCTTTGGGAGACGCAGCCGGGGCCTTTGCGCCAGCTTGTCCATTTAAAGAGAGAAGCAGGATGACAAGAGCTATTTTCTTCGTCATTGGCCACGCACCACAAGAATACTGTGAACCAGTTGTGTGTGAATGTTCTTAATAAGACTGCCAACGTAAGTTCCGCTGGTCGTGATGACCTCAACCGAGTCGGTTGTATCGGAGGCAATTATGAGGTTCCCGTTTGGAAGCTCGGCCATGGCCGTCGGCACAGCAATCGTCGCTGCGTTGTTGAAGATTACTGTCGATCCCGTAAGAGTCTGACTCGCCCGATAGATGCTACTGTTCGTTCCGGCATAGTAGATATTTCCATCTGAGTGATTCACGAGATCGTTGGCAGCGTTCGTCAATGTCGCAACGGCACAGGCGGATGCGACAGTTGGACCTATTGTGAGTCGAAAAGCAGCCGTCGCTCCGGATTGAATCACCACAAGCTCGCCGTTGTTATTCACAACCATGGCTCGGGCCGTTGCTGGAGCCGCACAGGGAGCCAATGCGCCCTGAATAAAGCCATTACCGGTCTGTGGGATTCTTGTCCCTGAAAGATCAAACCGCTCAATGGCCGTTCCCGCCTCGATAATAAAAAGATCGTTGGTTGTCGGATGACGAATCAGCTTTCCGATCGTACCCGTCAAAAAGGAGCTGGTGAGATAGGGCAGATGTCCGCCTCCACCCATGTGAACCAGGTCCACTCGATCGTTTCCTTCTAAGCTCAAAAGAAAATGAAGGCTATCAAATATAGCTAAGCCACGCGGACCGTTTGTTTCTGCATAATAGTCCGCTAAAGTAGCGATTAAATTTCCATTTAAATCGTAGGACGTGACCGTCAGAACGGTCGCTGATTGGCTCGCCAAAATTATGCGATCAGAGTCCAACCCCAAAGCCCCGACAAAGAAGGCTCCTTCCTTCTTTTCACAGGCAAGTGTGCTAACAAATATGAAAGCGATCAAAAGACAGGAGAAAATGAAATTTATCACACATATAGATCGGCATTTTCATCAACGGGCCAAGTCTAGCTCGGGCAAACTGAACTTTTAGCCCTCGCCCTTTAGCCAGTGCCGATTAGGCCTGGCCTTTTGGCATTGATCTCTCAACTTATTCCTCTATCTTCATCTTCGTCCCTTTCTCATCTCCTTCAGTTCCTTCCATTCGCTTCTGCATTTTTCGGACACTTCGTCCTTCTTCGACCGTAAACACTTCAATAATTCCCTCTTGTTCATACCGGGACAGAGCGTTTCAGCATCGTCGTGACAGGCCAGCTTGATTTCCTTTCTCTGGGCCTGAGTCTTTTCAAAGGATGACTTGCACTCAGCTGAGAGCTTATCTTCGTTATCCTTTAGGCACTTTACGATGCGGCCTTCTCCGGGTTGAATACCTGCACAGAATGATTCCCGGTCCTTAGCACAAGAGCCCTCAGCTGCAGCATGTGCGCTTATAAATGCTATTCCCATCATCACAACTAATATTTTCATTTTTCCTCTCCCTTTTTGTGAATTAAACGATAACCTCTCAAAAATAATAACCCGCACCAACACCGACAACTGGAAATAATCCGTATTTGTTTACAATCGACTCAAGCTCATCTTCGCTGGACCTCATCAGAGAGTTTCCAAGGTTTGTTGCTTCAAAATTTGGAAGTCCAGTCTTTAATCGTATATCTGTCTTCACAACCTTCGCCACTCCGCCGGTCAATGTGATTGAGGCATTTTCCATAAAACCCCATGAGTATCCACCCGAAACCTCCCCGATAACTAAGCTTCCCTCTAAGTTGACATCCGTGCTTCGTCCGGCGGCCGTCAGGAGATTTTTGAGCTGAGTGAAGTCGTTTCCCGTGGCAGCGCGAAGGACCTCATCAATTCCTGCTTTGCCCGTAGAAGTTAATCTAGAAACGGAAATTCCTGAACACCATCCAGATCTTGGCGTATTAAAATTGTATTGAAAACCAATTCGCCAAAGCGCATTGTTCTGAAATGAAGCCTGGATCACGTCCTTATAGGAGGGATTGCCTCCGACACTAGCTGCCACTTGTCCAATCGTTGAGTAGTAGGGCTGTGGAGTGACACCATAATTAATTCCAATTTGATAGCGTTCATTGAAGATCAGCTCAGGTCCGGCTCCCAAAAATATTGGAAAGACACTTGTTACTTTTGGCACAAGACGAACCGAATTTCCCGATTCTTCAGCTGCTGCAACGAAAACAAAAAGTGAACAAAAAATGAAACTGACTCGGACCGATAAAAGGGCCATTGACATCTCTCTGACCACAGATCACTCTACTTTTACAAAGTACTGCAATCGGATCAATCGCGAAGTGCGCGACGAAAACCACATCTGAAAATTACGGAATAGCTGGCAGGACCAGGTTAAATGGCCGGTATCGTGTCCAGCAACTAGGCACTTAGCCTTTTAATCCAATCTAGACTTGAGTCGAGCCGATATTCATATCTCTCGAGCCAAACGGATTCCAACTTGGATACAGTCACGTACATCAGAAGAGCATCCATTAAAATTATTTTTCAAATGAGCCTCTAGCTGGTTCGTAGCTTCAGATAAATTCAGTGCCAAACATAACTCAAGTAGCTCCACCCCCATGAGCCAATGACCATGAAACGAATCGAAATATGTCTTCACCAACCTCACCACACTTTCAGTTTCAGAAAGTGAATCATTGATTTTCAACCGTGCGCTTCTAATTTCCTGATAAAGAGAAAATGCCGCGATTTGTTCAGGTGAATACTTTCTATTCTGAACTCTCTTCGCAACAAAATCATCAAGTTTGCCGTGTTGTATTCGATCTGCAGGTCCTCCAAAAACAGAAGAAATCAGACTTCCCACTCCCAGATCGAAAGCTCCCCACTCTGGCCTAAAAAGAAATTCATCTCCTAGAGAGATTGTACATTGATCAAAGCTAATCAGAATAATTTGCCATTTTTCCGAACAATTTTTCTCACTAGACCGGTCAAAATGATTCCCGAGGCAAAACAAAGAGTCGCTGTCGTATCGACCACCAAGCCAAGTCTTTGCAAATCCTGGCTGTCCATAACCGAAAGACACCTGTTTTCATTTCTAAGCAAGCCCACAGGAGAACTGAAACCCTCAGAGTGGTAGTCAGTCCCATGTCCATCAAGCTGATTTCCCTGCAAACAAAGCTGTGACGGCCCTTTGAAACAGAAAAAAATGGGCTCAACAAGACCTGCCACCTGAGCCGAACGATAGGACGAAAGAATGCCCGAAATCTGAAGGCCTGAATTGAGTTCGATCGTGTTAACTGTTTTTGCCGCGAGAGCTTTCTCTAGACCAATAAGTCCTCCCTGATTGAATGCCATTTGAGAGCCGAGCTTCCTCAGTACGTTCTCAAGGACTTCAAAAGATGGAGTTACAAAAAGCTGTGGCTGAGGTTCAGTAATATCGTAAGAATAATCAAGACAATGTAATGTTAAGGGTAGTTTCGGTACTTTCTCATCTAGACAAGTGAGTGATTCTCCTAATGATGAAAGAAGCCCGGCTCCAAATATTTTGGGTTCATTTAAATCTCCAAT
The DNA here is from genome assembly GCA_016714165.1 of Bdellovibrionales bacterium. Lineage (NCBI taxonomy): Bacteria > Pseudomonadati > Bdellovibrionota > Bdellovibrionia > Bdellovibrionales > Bdellovibrionales bacterium. The sequence goes on along the minus strand of JADJNU010000004.1, from coordinate 88,014 downwards.
AAGTCCATATTCTGCTGTCCACCAATTCATGCGTCCCAAGTAGGCCGCCTCTGAAACATAGGAAATCGCAAGACTTGCTTCATTCAGCTTTTCCAATGCCTCCGCGATCTCACTGGGTTCACTATCAGGATTTTCTTTGCAGTCACTCAATATCCGGATGGCCTCGTACTGAGCCAAGTCCTCTTTACTGATGATTGCCTTGCTTGCAATCTCGGCATATCGCCTCAGGTAGCGCGCGTAGGCCGGGTCCACGAGCATAGGAGCATGTCCAGCGGCCTCATGAACAATGTCGGGGGCAGGAGTGTAGAGCAGATGATCGATCGTTCTCATGTCACAAGCAATTGGAAGTAAACCTAACGATTGAAACTCCATAAAGGCCGCCGGAGGGATAAAACCACTCACAGAAACCGCTCCCCATCCAAATTCAGCGAGCCTGCTATTGATCTCTTCTATTCGCGGTATAAACTCAACTGAAATTCCAGATCGCTCCATGCCCTCCAAGTAACAAGGATGAGCCTTTTCAGACAAAAAGTTAGTCAGTCTGCGCAAGATATAGCGCCAAACCGCTTGGTCTTCGGAGGTGTAACGTCCGTAATCTTGACTCACAACATACTTTTTAAGATGTGTGGGAAGCTGAATTTGATTAAAATCTGTTTTCACGATAATTCTCCTCCTCATCTTTTCACCTGAAATCTAGCCCCTCTCACAAATATCTATAATTCGTTCGTAAAACAAGCATCTCCGTCTATTATGTTTGCAACATTCAAAGCTCCGCCAGTCACTTCAAAAAAATAGACGGTATGAATGCGCTATAAGGAGCAAATGTGTGGTAGTCTCCCGGAAGCGGCGATTGTTGCCGAGGACCTGCAACTAAAAGGAAGCCCATGACACCATCTGCTGGAACGACCATCTTATTTTCACTTGTTCTACTTGTAATCCAAGCTGCTTTTGCTTCCGCATCAGAGCCAGACAATGCAACTTCCAATCTGGGATTTCACCCTGTTGCTTCCGAATTGTGTCAGATTTCGTCTGAATCCGCACGAAGGTCGACCTTCCGAATGATTCTTCCTGGCGAAAGAGGAAAGAGTGTGAGGGAGGTTTTTGGTGACGATAACTTCGAGATCCGAGAGAGATTACTTTTTAAATTAAAGGCACGAAGAGAACCCCCTCCTTCCACAGATGACCTCAACATAAGGGAGCTCGAAATATGTTTGAGGGAGAAATTTCAAGAATGCAGGCTTTTCGATTCCTATCGAAACTCCTCAATTGTACTCATAGAGGATGGCACAAAAGCCTTTGGAGCTGCTCATGTTATTCAACAGGAAATATTTTCAATCCTTTCATCAATCCCTCGTCTGCGCTTAGAAACCAATGAAGGGATGGAACAGTTGCGACAAATTCAGTTGCTGGCCTTCATCTATGACAGTCAAGGAAATCTTGTTGGCACTCCAGAAAATTTGGCTGTCCATGTGGATAACATTAACAGGGGAGACATCGCATCCCTTAAGAAATATGTCCAAAGGACTGAGAGTTCCTTGGAAGAGGGTAAACTTTTTCCACCGCATCTTGACTTAGTCACTCTTAAGATAGATCGAGCCCTCGGCCCTGGGATTAACATTTCAACGAGTCCTCCAATACCAGGAGAAGATATGTGGCAATTTGGCTTTCCTCGTAAGACCAGCGGTTGGAAATTTTTTGGCGGATTAGATTCTGACGGAAATTCGTTTTATTGCTCCAGAGGGAAATCCCTTGATTTTTCGCAATCCATTTCCAACGACAGTCTGAGCCTGAAGAATCTGAGTCTCGACGAAGATGAAATGAACCTAATGAAAAAAAATGTGATCTTCATTTCTGCCTCAGGTGAACATGGAATGTCGGGGGGACCCCTTCTCAATGCGAAAGGGGAACTGATTGCCATTCATTCTGGGAGCATCGGCCTTGCTATTCCTCCCATGAAACCCCTCAGCTTGAGCAGATTGGTTGCTGGCCAAACGGGCGCTAAATAGTCTGCTAAAATGTGACTTTGAAAATACGGGACCTGAGCAAACGCACTAATTGACATAAGCAAACACGCTGACTGAAATCGTATGACTATATAAAAGGGATATCACATGAGTACGGATGATTTTTTTGAAAAGCTTCCACAATTTACTGATTTTTCATCCTTGACTGACGAACGTCACTATTTCGAGGCGCCAGACGATTGGCACGTCGTTATCACTGACATAAAGGATTCAACAAGGGCAATCGAGTCTGGCAGATATCGCGACATCAACACAGTCGGCGCCGCCAGTATCATTGTTGTTCAAAATGCGGTAAAGAATTTTGCCTTTCCTTACTCATTCGGTGGCGATGGTGCATCGATTTTGATTCCTTCCAAATGGGTCGATGATGTCGCTCGATCTCTGATCGGCTTGCAAAAATTGGCGAAAATTGAGTTTGGGTTGGAATTGCGAATCGGCATAGTTCCCGTGAGGGACATTAAGAACTCCAAAGGAGTCCTTTTGGTTGGGAAATTTGCAATAAATCCAAATAAATGCATCGCCTTCTTTAGAGGTGGAGGCTTCAGCCTAGCTGAGAAACTCATTAAGGATGGCGATGGTTCATACCTTTTAAAGGGTGATGCTTCGAGCGCCGATTTGGATGGATTATCCTGTCGATGGCAGCCAATCAAGAGCAAAAGGGAAAAATACTCTCCATACTCATTCGAAACCGTGAGAATTCAGATTTTTCAGAACTGAAATCGATTGTCAAAGAGATGGAAAGGATCTTTGGTGGAGGAATAGAAAATGCAAATCCTGTAGAAACTAAACTCATGAAATACAAGAGCTTGATTAAGTGCTTTCGCGATGAGATCAGATATTCTGATAGAAAACTTAGCAAGATCTTATTCAAACGATTGGCCTTTATGATATTTGCAGTATTTATATTTCGATTCAGATTTCCGGCTTTCGGCTTTTCTCGAAATGAGTATCTTGATGAGCTGGGCAGTCATTCAGACTTTAGGAAGTTTGATGAGGTTGTGAGGATGGTCGTTGACTGCACCGACGAGCAAGCCAACCACATCTCGATCTTGCTAGACAAGAAATATGTGGACGGAAAAATATTTTATGGTTTGTTCTCGTCGGACACATCATTGATGACTTGCTTTGTGCAAAATCTGGCAGATGGAGGGCATATCCATTTCATAGACGGCGGAGATGGGGGTTATGCGATGGCTGCCAAGCAGCTGAAGGAACAAATCAAAAGGGAGGCAGAAAGGAATCGGCCTTCTCCCTAGACAACTAGACAACTAGACAACTAGACAATCCTGTATCCAATGCCCGGCTCCGTTAGTATATGGGCTGGATGAGAGGTATCAACCTCTATTTTTTTACGGAGCTGTGCTATATAGATTCTGAGATAATGAGTTTGGTCTGCAGCATTTTTGCCCCACACCCCCTCAAGAAGCTGAGCTTGCGGTACCACTTTACCTTGATTTCTAATGAGCGCACTCAAGAGATCATATTCGGTAGCTGTTAACTTGACGATCTCCAGCCCCACCTTCACTTGGCGTTTATTGAGATCCACTTCAAGATCGTCAGACCTAAAAATCGGCGTGGCCTCGATTGAGTCATGATGCCTCAGGCTCACTCTGATGCGAGCAAGGAGTTCGGGAGTTCCAAAAGGCTTCGTTAAATAGTCATCCGCTCCCGCATCCAAAAGCAAAACCTTAGTCAACTCGTCGTCAGTCACGGTCAATATGATCACCGGGATAGCTGTCCATTTTCGAAGCGACTTAAGGACTTCCAATCCACTGATGTCGGGTAGCCCGAGATCCAAAATAACAAGATGCGGATGAAACTCCGCAGCCTTATCGAGCCCGCTCCTACCGCTGTCCGCTTCTGCGATTTCAAAACCTTGATTCGCTAAACTGAGATGTAAGATATTTCGAATGGCGGCCTCATCATCAACCACCAAGATTCGTGGCTTTGTTTCAGTCATGAATCCTCCTTCGGAACAGGTGGCGGCTCCTTGAACGGCAACTCGATTGTAAACCGAGCACCTCCCTGAGGGCAATTCTCCACACCGACCCTCCCTTTATGAAATTCAGCAATATTTTTAACTATGGAAAGTCCGAGTCCCACTCCGCCTGTCGGCGTGCCGGGTACTCGAAAAAATCTTTCGAAAACTTTGTCCAAAAGATTTTCAGGAACTCCTGGCCCCTGATCTTCAACTGCAAGGCATAAGGTAGAATCCACTTTTTTGGCCGAAATCCGAATGGATGTACCAAGCGGACTATAGGTAGCGGCATTCAGCAAGAGGTTGGCCAGCGCATGCTCCATCAATCTAAAATCCATTTGCACCAACGGAAGATCCTTGGGCAATTCAATTTCGACCTTGTTGTGATTCAAGTTTTTTCCAAGTTTATTTAATGTCACACCTACAAGATCAGATATATCATGCCATTCCAGCTTAAGAGCCAGGGCGCCAGAGTTGAGTCGGCTCATATCCAGTAGATTCTCAATAACCCGGTTGAGGCGGTCGCTTGCCTCTAGAAGATTTTTCGCGAGCGCACGCACATACTCTGGATTTTTTGAATTGACTTCGTCGTCCAAGGCAGTTGCTGTACCCATAACTGCAGTCAACGGCGTTCGCATCTCATGAGAAATGCAATTCAGAAGTGTCTCATGAATCTTCTCTGACTCCTTGAGACGATCCGATTCTCGCAACCGCTTCTCAAAAAAGTGACGCTGCAAAGAAACAGCCAATTGGCTGGCTATCGAATGGAGAATATTCTCCTGTTCCAAATTGAGCTTTCGTTTTGTCCTTGGCTGGTAAACTAACACTCCAACCGTTTCGTCGGGTGCTTTCAAAGGGACGTAGAGCGCATTTGATTCAGACAGAGTATCGGTGGACCATCCGGCCACCTTTCCAGACTCAAATGCCCACACAGCCACTGCTTGTTCTTTCTCGGAGAGTTGAGGGCGCGGCGAATAGTTTTTGTATCCGTTAACAGCGAGTTTACCTTCATCTGATGCCAGCAAAATTCCGCATTCTCCGTCTAAAAGTCGGCCAACGCGCGCATTGATTTTAGCTATGAATTCGTCCTTAATCCGGCTGCCCGCGATATCTTGCGACACCTCGAATAACGCGTTGGTTCTGTCCTCCCGCTCCCGCAATATTCGTTCGTGAGCCCGAGTCCTGTTGGTGAGATAACCTGTGACCAGCGCCGCCACCAAGTAGATAAAAATCAAAACCCCGTCTTCTGGCTCATTGACTTGAAAAGTCAGCCGTGGCGGAATAAAAAAGTAATTCCATACTAGTGCACTCAGCGCTGCAACGAAAAACGTTGGACCAATAGTCGAAACCAATCCCACCCCTAGCACGCCAAGTAAAAATAGAAAACCAACGGCGCGATAACCGATGAGAGGTTCTAAGATCCCGTTCAGAAACGAAGTTCCGAGCAGAAACCAAAATGCATTCCAATAGGTGAAGGGGCCGCTGAAGTGTTCGATTTTTGTGATCAAAAGAGGCTTATAGTTTGAAATCTCGTCTTGTCTGATGACATGCACGTCGATTTCGCCGATTTCCCGTACCAGTCGATCAAGAAGTGTCCCACCCTCCAGCAGATCTCGAAAAAATCTTTTTGTGGGGCGGCCAACAACAACCTGAGTGACATTTTTTTGTCGCGCGATACGGCGAAGAGCTGCTGGTACGTCGGTATCGGTCGTAGTCACCACTTCAGCCTTAAGCTCACGCGCCAGTGCAATGTTTTTTGCCAATTGGGCCTGATCTTCATCATTTAAAGGAACTCCGGTGTCGACGTGAACTGTGATCCAAGGCGCCTCAAGGTTGTAGGCGAGCCTCCTCGTGGTTCGGATGAGTCGCTCTGAATAAGGACTGTGGCTCACCGCCACCATCAATCGCTCATTGGTTTGCCAGGGACCTGAATTTTGCTTCAGACCTTGAAACTGTTGAAGCTCTTGATCCACCCGTTCGGCCGTGACCCGAAGTGCAATCTCGCGGAGGGCAGTCAAGCTATTCGGCCTAAAGAAATTTTTTGCTGCCCTTTCCTTCTTGTCGCCCAGGTAAACTTTGCCTTCGCTTAACCGCCGCAAAAGTTCATTAGGGGTAATGTCGACAAGTTCAATTTGTGCGGCCCGCTCCAGAATGGAGTCCGGTACTGTTTCCCTTATGGGAACGCCAGTGATCTGTTCGACAAGATCCTTGCGGCTTTCCAAATGTTGCACGTTCACGGTGGTATAGACATCAATTCCCGCATCGAGGAGTTCGATAACATCCTGATAACGTTTTTGGTGACGGGAACCTGGTGCATTGGTGTGAGCCAGTTCATCAACGAGAACAATTTTTGGTTTTTTGGCAAGAATGGCGTCTAAGTCCATTTCTTGAAGTGAGACTCCCTTATATTCAATATTTTTTCGCGCGATGATCGGCAAAGACTCCGCTAATGCCATGGTCTCAACGCGGCCATGGGTTTCCACCACTCCTATAACAACATCGATACCCTCTTTAAGACGTTCCCGAGCCGCTCGCAACATCGCGTAGGTCTTGCCAACCCCGGGCGACATTCCGAGAAAAACTCTTAAGCCGGCTGTTTTAGTTCTCCGCTCTTCCTCACCTATGGCCCGAAGGAGAGCATCGGGATCAGGACGTCCATCGCTCGTCATTTCTATTCTCCAGTTGGCGGAGTTTCGCCAGTCGGCGAATTCTTGATTCCTTGACTCTCATCAAGGGCCAGGTTCAGTGCCAAGACATTCACGCGCGGTTCCCCAAAAAATCCGAACTGGCGATCTTTTCGAATTTTGTCAATCAGGTTCTTAACTTGGGCCTCATTTATTCCTCTGGCCTTCGCGACCCTTGAGAGCTGATAGCGGGCCGCCTCTGGACTTATGTCAGGGTCCAAACCGCTTCCTGAGGCGAACAGCAAATCCTGCGGAGGCTCGCCCATTTCAGGATGAGCGGCCTTCAACCTTGCTTTTCTCTCGTCAACCGCCAATTTTAAACTGGCGCTGATTTGACCCAGGTTGCTTCCGCTCGAAGGCAGTGGATTGAAGTTTGCGCCGGAAGGCCTTGGCCAAAAATACTTGGGATCTTCAAAATTCTGCGCCACAAGCGATGAACCAACTGTTAGATCTCCACGGAGCGCCATACTGCCATTGGCTTGTTTTTCAAATAGAACTTGTCCAACAAATGTGACGAGTAGCGGATAGACAATGCCGGTCAGAACTGTCATAAAGATCAACATCCGAATTGCAGTAATAATTTGTTTCATAAAAAATCCTTTCCGTTCACACAAGGCCAATGGCATTGATCACGACGTCGATGATTTTAATGCCGACAAATGGAGCAATCAAACCGCCCAGTCCATAAATCAAGAGATTTCGCTGCAATACCAGGGAGGCACCCATTGCGCGATATTGGACTCCCTTCAATGCCAAAGGAATGAGAGCCACGATAATAAGTGCGTTAAAGATCACAGCACTCAATATGGCGCTTTCCGGAGAATTTAAACCCATCACGTTTAAGGCCGCAAGGGGCCCCTCTTTCATACCGCCCATGAGGTACAGTGAGCTAAAGAGGGCTGGCAGAATTGCGAAATACTTGGCGACGTCGTTGGCAATACTAAAAGTTGTTAGCGACCCGCGAGTCATCAACAGCTGTTTGCCGATTTCCACAATTTCAATCAATTTGGTCGGATTGCTGTCGAGGTCGACCATATTTCCAGCTTCACGCGCAGCTTGGGTGCCAGTGTTCATGGCCACTCCCACATCCGCTTGTGCCAAGGCGGGAGCATCGTTCGTGCCGTCGCCAGTCATGGCCACCAAATGTCCTTTGCCCTGCTCCTCTCGAATGCGCTTTAGCTTTGCTTCAGGAGTAGCCTGAGCCATAAAATCATCAACGCCGGCCTCGGCGGCGATGGCGGCCGCAGTCATCGCGTTGTCCCCCGTAATCATCACTGTGCGAATGCCCATTTTTCTCAGCTCTGCAAAGCGATCCTTGATTCCACCTTTGACAATGTCTTTTAGCTGGACAACTCCAAGAACTTCACTTCCCTCAGAGACCACAATGGGTGTCTGGCCTTTCTTAGCGATATCTTCGATCACGATATCGAGTTCCCGGGAAAGCACGCCACCCTTCGACTGAACCAAAGCTTTGATTGAGTCTCCTGCGCCTTTGCGAATGGAGCGCAGTTTTCCGTTTTCCTCAAGATCGATTCCACTCATTCGAGTTTGCGCCGTAAAGGGAATAAACTTGGCATCGTGAGGCTGCAGGGCTTCGGCTCTAAAGGAGAATTTTTCTTTGGCCAAAACAACGATTGAACGTCCCTCTGGAGTCTCGTCTGAAAGCGAAGCCAGTTGCGCGGCCTCGGCCAGGCGTCCAATACTCACTCCTTTCATGGGAAGAAATGCAGTAGCCATTCGATTTCCTAGCGTGATAGTTCCGGTCTTGTCGAGCAACAGAACGTCGATATCGCCTGCCGCCTCGACCGCTCGACCGCTCGTGGCAATTACGTTCCGCCGTATCAACCGATCCATTCCGCTAATACCAATGGCGCTCAATAGCCCACCGATGGTGGTCGGGATCAAGCACACAAGAAGAGCTATCAACACCGGCACCGTCACAAGAGGAGAAAGATCTTGGCCAGCCGCTGCCCCACTGTAATCTGCAAATGGCTTCAATGTCATAACTGCCAACAAAAAAACAATAGTCAGTCCAGACAAAACAATGCTCAAGGCAATTTCATTTGGAGTTTTTTGACGTTTGGCCCCTTCGACCAGCGCGATCATTCGATCCAGGAATGCATGTCCCTGTTCGGCCGTAATCTTCACCAAGATACGATCGCTGATAACTCGAGTGCCCCCAGTCACTGCACTGCGATCTCCCCCGCTCTCCCGAATCACAGGAGCGGATTCACCTGTAATGGCTGACTCATCCACACTGGCTATTCCTTCAATGACTTCTCCGTCACCGGGAATGAGGTTTCCAGCCTCGCAAATCACGATGTCTCCCTTTTTGAGTTCCGATGCATTCACTTTGAACTCGGGCTCTCTGCCATTTTTCAACAAGCGCGCCTGGGTCGCGGTTCGCGTCTTGCGCAATTCCGCCGCCTGGGCCTTTCCCCTTCCTTCTGCTATCGCTTCGGCAAAATTGGCAAATAAGACTGTAAACCACAGCCACACTGCGATATGAAACTCAAAGCGATGCGATCCCCCGCCGATTCCAAAGACCGCATAAAGAGTGGTGATCATTGCTCCGATTTCAGTGACAAACATGACAGGATTTCTCATTTGCACGCGCGGGTCCAATTTGACAAAGGCATCTTTAAGAGCTGGGATCAAAATTTCAGGATTTGTCCATTGGTTGCTTGTATTTTTAGCCATAAATTTCCCCTTAAAAGGTTTGTCCCTTTAACATCAAAAAATGCTCAACAATCGGACCCAAAGACAATGCGGGCAAAAAGGTCAGAGCGCCAACAATCACGATCACGCCCACGAGCAGCACGCCGAAAATAGGTGTGTCAGTCGCGAAAGTGCCAGCTGTTAAAGGTGAGCTCTTTTTCTTAACCAACTGACCCGCGATGGCCAGTGCCGGAATGATGACGACAAAACGGCCGACCAACATCACAAGCGCCAACATCACATTGTAATAGGGGGTGTTTGCGTTCAGCCCCGCAAATGCGCTGCCGTTGTTGCCGGCTGCTGAGGTGAAAGCATAAAGAATTTCCGAAAGACCATGCGGACCTTTGTTCGCCAAACTGGATAGTCCGGCCGGAATGACGGCAGACAAGGACGCCCCCAACAAAATGACCGCGCAAGGTGCGAGAATCCCAAGTATCGCCATTTTTATTTCAGGCGCCTCGATCTTTTTGCCGAGGTATTCGGGGGAACGGCCGACCATAAGGCCTGATAAAAAAACAGTGAGAAGAACAAATAGGAGCATACCGTACATCCCCGCTCCCACACCCCCAAAAATCACCTCGCCGAGCATGATATTAAACAATGCCACCCCACCCGCAATCGGTGACAGGCTCGAGTGCATGGCATTTACCGAACCATTAGAGGCCGAGGTGGTGGCAGTCGACCAGATCAAGCTGTTTACCACACCGAACCGGGTCTCCTTACCCTCCATGATTCCCGACTGCTGAAACGCGGGATTAGTGATGTACTCAGAATACATGGAGAGCACCAACCCGCCGAACCAAACAAAGAACATAACGGCGAAAATAGCCCAACCCTGCCGCTGCGATTTTACCATTCGCCCGTAGGTGTATGTCAGCGCCGCTGGAATCAACAAGAGTGCCAGCATTTGAAGAAAATTGGAGAATGGTGTTGGATTCTCCATGGGAACGGAACTGTTGGCATTGAAAAATCCGCCGCCGTTGGTGCCGAGCTGTTTAATCGCGACTTGCGAAGCAGCAGGTCCCAGAGGAATCGTCTGCTTGGCTCCTTCCATCGTGACCACGTCTTTATAAGAACCGAAGCTTTGCACAACGCCCTGACTGATGAGGACCAGTGCCAACACAAAAGAGAGCGGCAGAAGAACGTAAACCGTCGTGCGAGTTAAATCGATCCAGAAATTTCCAATGGTACTTCCAGATTTTCTTAAGATTCCGCGCGCCAAAGCCAAAAATACAGCGGCACCAGTTGCGGCACTCACGAAGTTTTGCACACCAAGGCCGAGCATTTGCGTGAAATACGACATTGTGACTTCACCACCATAACCCTGCCAATTGGTGTTGGTCATAAAGCTCACCGCCGTATTGAACGAAGAGTGCCAAGTCGGGTTCGATAGGCCTTGCGGATTAAGTGGCAAAGTCTGCTGAAACATCTGCAGCAGGAACACCGCCAGAAAGCCAAAAAAATTGAACCACAGAAGAGCCTTCACATAGTCCTTCCAATTCATGTCCTCATTTTCGTTTACGCCCGCGATTCTATATGTGAGCGTTTCGAGCCACCCAAGTACCGGAGTCAAAAAAGTCCTTTGACCTTCAAAGACCTTGTGCATGAAGACCCCAAGCGGAGGAGTCAGGACAATCAATGTAACCGAATAAAAAATGATTTGTGTCACATCGGTGAACTTCATAGGACCACCTCTCAAAACCTTTCAGGGTTAAACAAAGCTATACCCAGGTAAATCAGAACACCTAACCCAACAAAACCCACAATTACAAAATCCATAAATCCTCCTGCATTTCAATCTACGCCCAAGGCGCATAAAAATGCTATAAATTCACCCGTAAAAAAAGCGCAAAAATCCGTAGTTACGGACTCTTTTCACTAAAAACTGGCCAATAATGAAACAGTGTAAGAGTCCTGTTGGTCCGTACTATTACCATTGCTGTCTTTGTAATAACCATCCTTATTCGACTTGTCCGAGCGATATTCTAAGCGACCCTCAAGGCCTTCAGAAATCGCGAAATTGTTGGCGACAGTGAAGGATGTGATTTTCTGCTGAATTCCACCCGCACCACTGAATCCACTCAGCGCAAAGCCTTTGTCGGAGTCATCAAAAATCTCATAACGTGGGCTCAAGGTATACCAGCTCACGGGTGTGTATTTGACATAGAGTGCAAGAGTCTTCCACTCGGCGGAACTACTGTCCGTTGCAATGGCGTGCTTTTGCAGGGCCAAAACGTAATCAGCTGCAACCGAGACCTCAGGGATGATCGCATAAGTCAGATTCAATTCGTGCAACTGCCGAGTGGCATCAGGATCACTGGATTCCTTGCCGGTCATAAAATTGTAGTTGGCTGCAAAACCCGATGCGGGAGTTGTGTTGAGACCAAGAGCCAGCGTGGGAGACATGTTGTTTTCCGCAGAAATACGCCCGTCCCAGGAGTTGAGAACCTGGACCGTCGCATTGAACTTGTCGGGAACAACTCCATACGAAAAGCTCGCCCCCTCATGCCAATAGGGAATTGCATAGTTAAACGAAAGGCTGCGCGAATATTGCATATTGTCTTTGGCCTTAGTTGTTTCATAGCCAATCATGGAATAGAACTTGCCGACCGTGATCGTAAGCTTAGGAATTTGGGAAGGTGAGTATCCAATTGTTGCCTGGGTCACATTGCGCGTGGGCTCTGTGGAGTTCGCAGTGGCCGGTTGACCATTGGCCAAGCTTCCACTGCCGGCCAAGCCATCCACCATTTGACCGAAGGCTAAATCTATCCGGAAAGACACTTCGCCAACTTTGCGCTTAGCCGAGACTTCGACCATGTTCAGGGTCATCACATTGTGTTGGTTGTCAAATACCCGGCCCTCTAGATAGGACGGTCCCATTGCAGGCGCGACAGGAGCGTGGGCTTGTGGGCTATTTTGATAGTAATGTCCATATAACCGTTGAATTCAAATGGCGACGAGGTCTTTTCCTCGGCAATCACAAACTGGCTTTTACAGCAAATTGTTGCAAAAATCAGAGCGCTGAGAACAACCTTTTTGAATAACATATTCACCTCCTCTAGCTAAATCTAAATGGATGCTTCAATTGAGTTCGAACTCTAACTATAATTCGTTTGCGTGAATCTGGCGCGTAAAAATAACGTAAATATTGAATGAATAGGCTCATTCTCACGTCTATCAAACAATCGTCGGATCTCATTATAGTTGAAGCAAAAGAATAAGTGAACGCCAAATTCTCCGGAAAGCACGATAGAAAACAACCTCACTCTTTACACCGATTTTACGCTCGCTACGATTTTCTCAGTGGTATGTATCCGGCATGAGAAGTCTAAAATTTAGTTCTCTCCGAATGGGTATGGGAATTATATTTGCGAGCTTTCAAATTTGTTGCTCCTCTGACAAAGGGGGCCGGCCCTCCGAGTCCTATCGTGACGGCGGCGAGGCGGTCATTTCTTTGGATGAAGTTAAATTGGACGCCTTGCAAATACGTTATGAAGTTGATCGTTTTCTGAATTTGACTTTGAAACAGAAGGTGCGTGTGCGGTTCAACGCAAGATTGTCATTGCCAGAATTTTCCGGTTCAAAATTAGTCCGGACTTATATTCCCCTCCCTAATGGAGACTACCAATTTAAATTGGCACTTGATGGTCGAACCGAGGACCAGACTCAAATCGAACCCATCGAATATCTTGAAGGCATTGTACAGAGCCATGGCGGTATTCTGACGACTGAGGTGGAGTTTGGTTATCGTGATTTGAAAGTCCTTCGCATGAGAAATAGACTGTATGTTGCTCTCGGGGGCAATGGCCGTACTAAGCACTTTACCGGATGTGAAAGTGGTTGTTCGAATCGTCCGCTCGAAATTCATCCTGCATTGACCTCGGGACTTTGGATTCCATCTGAAAATTCAACCGGCGTGATTCTGAGCACAGAACAAACCCCGCTCAACAGTTTTGAATCCTTAATTGCAATGAAACGGGACTACCACTCCAACTACGTGATTCAAATGGAACGGATTGCGAATTCACGCTCGCTTGCCCGCGCCATGCATCTCGATGAATTCAATATGGAAGACGGGGACCAGTTAAATTCCTTTCTCGCCGTACTCAACAAGCCTTATCTTGAAAAAGGCGGCTCAGCAATAGCTCGGTCGGCCATCTCCGATCTTGCGCGCGTGAATCCAAAGTTAAAGGTCGCGCCAGCTTCCATCGCAGACCTGCATGAGCTTTATGAAAATGGAACCGTCAGGGGTGATTTCGGGATGAGAATTTGTTACTTCTGGCTCACTAAATTCTTACTTCCGATCAAGGTTGATTTTGATTTCTTTCTAAATCAATGCTCTAGTCGGGCTTTTGCCGATCCTCAGTATTCTATGTTCGATGTTTCAAAAATCGCCAATATTAACGACATTAAATCAGCTGAATTCATTGGGGGCAGAACCATGAATATTCATACGATGAAGGGGTCAAAAACATCGGTTTCAACTAGCCAGAAGTATGTACGAGGATTGAACCTCAATCCACTTGGTTTAATCATGGGGTTATTCAGGGATACGATGGGCGTTACCATCCAATTACATTGGACAACGGAGGAAATCAAAGCCACTGCCTTTGACAGGCAATATATCGTAGGCAAGTACCTGATTCTTCAAGAGGCTTCGTTCGCATTGCAGATTGAATACGGGCAGAGTTGTACAGTCATTCGAGCGAAGCCCGGTGTTCTAAATGAAATGTCGGTTTTGTCACTTGCGAATATTTCTACTAGCCAATTAAAAACATTGGAGAGAGGGCTCATCTTGTGTTCAGAACTTGCAGAGAACAAGCAAGTAAGTGCCATCGAACATTACTATCATATCAATCAACAGTTCGATGAGGGCGATCTTCTCGATCGTGGCGAACGGAAAAACCAGCCATGGGTTCTCACCTTGCGTGGAATGTCCGCTAAGCGCCAATTTTTAGATTTCGTGAGTCAGTCGGAAACTAGCTCCGCGTCGTTTCCTATGACCCATCCGGGATTTATAAAATTAGGAGACTCGAACGTCGATCTAGACTAAACTGTCCACTATTATTGGGGAACTCTATACATATTCGTCATCTGAATGATGCAGGAAGAAGCCACCTTCCGAACTCGTAGGAATGTTGTTCAAGAGAAAATCAGAACACCATAAGAGTGGATCTGGCCTTGCTCTACTCACCAAAACAGAAATCCACTTAGGAAAAATAAAATTGATTCCCTTCGGATTCGCTGCGCAAAGCAGCCAGACTTCGTCCAATTGCAACCAAGCCGCTAGACTGCGTGCGAACAATAGAAAATTGACAGACTCTAGATAGCTCGCTATTCTTCACGAATGGATGACGACCCTGGTGGTGGCTTATTTGTCGCGCGCCTATTTCACATTCTGAATATTCTACAATTTCGGCAGTCATTGCTCTTAGCATCAGTCTCGGTGGGCATATTTCAACCAACCTCTCTCAAAATACAATGATCAGGAATTTTAAATGAATGAAGTAATAATTATCTTGCTATGTCTTGCAATCAACGCTCTCCTTGCGGCTTACGAAATGGCCTTCGTTTCAATCCCAAGGGCCGAGCTTCGCGCTCTTTCAAAATCAGGAAATAAGCACGCCAAAATTCTAATTAATTTCCGCGAGGTTCCTGAACGTACGCTATCGATTATTCAAATCGGGATCACTATGGTTGGAGCCATCGCAGCTGCGGTCGGCGGCGCGGGAGCGGGAGATAGCCTTGAACCCTATTTTATTCGGAATTTTTCACTGAGTGAAGGGTCTGCGGAAGCCCTTTCGCTTTTCTTGGTCGTGCTCCCTATTACATATCTGAGTGTCGTTGTCGGCGAGCTTGTACCTAAAACTTTAGCCCTTCGTAATCCTGCACGCATCGTTCTGCTTGGTGCACCCGCGCTCTTTAGGGCCGACCAATTTTTTTCACCAGTCATCACAGTTCTGGAGTGGTCGACACAAAAAATTTTGAGGGTTTTTTTTCCAAGATCAAAAGCAAAGATGTCGACTGAAGATACCACTATCGAAATCGATAGTTTTTCACCCGTTCATCAGAGAATTATGCTCAACATGGCGGATATTGAAAGGAAACAGATCAAAGACATCATGCTTCCATGGCTGCAAGTTGTCGTGGTTGAGCTCTCAGCGACCATGGATGAAGTCTTTCAGCTCGTGATTCATTCAGGTCACACAAGATTGCCTGTAAAAAATAGCGGAAAAATAGTGGGAGTTCTTCACACAAAGGAATTCATTGCACTTCGAGAATTGGGAGATACAAACTGGCAGTCTATTGTTCGGCCAGTCGTCAAGATTCACGCGACCGATTCTGCACTCGGAGTCATGAAGCTTTTGCAAGCAAAGAAGAATCACATGGCAATTGTTCTAAATCAACAAGGGGAGCGCCTCGGTATAGTGACTATTGAAGACATCTTAGAGGAAGTTGTTGGAGACATTTTCGACGAAGATGATGACGGACGGGTTCAAAAAGTTTACGCAGCCAAAATAAAGTCTCGAGTGATTCCTGTTGAGAAATGAAACGCTTCTAATCCAAGTGGATGATTCTTGATCTGACGCAGCAACTTTCAAAATTATTTGAGGAGAATTGAATCTCGCCTTCGTTGTTCACAACAGGTTCTGTTAAGCTAAATTGTCCTAACATTTGAAAATCTTGGAAAGGACTTTATGCTGAACCACTTAATTCAATTCTCGCTGAAGAAGCGACAACTTGTCGGCCTCATGACACTCGCTATCTGTGTCTATGGCGCATGGCTGCTTCGAAGCCTTCCCGTGGATGTGTTTCCTAATCTTAATCGTCCAACCGTCACTGTGTTGACAGAGGCTCATGGGCTTGCCCCTGAAGAGGTCGAGACCCTCGTCACTCTCCAGATTGAGACGATTCTCAATGGAACCCCTGGAGTTCTTCGTCTTCGCTCCAGTAGCGGCATAGGTATTTCTATTGTCTATGTTGAGTTTGACTGGGGAACCGCAATTTTCCACAACAGACAATTGGTTGCAGAACGTTTGCAACTTCTAGAAGGCAAGCTTCCATCCGGAATAAAGCCCGTGATGGTACCTGTGACATCGATCATGGGAGAAATTCAGTTTGTTGGAGTAACAAGTCCTGAAGGCAAAGTTCCCCCTATGGATTTACGCACATTAGCCGACTGGAACTTAAGACCACGCTTGATGGCCATCCCTGGAATCAGTCAAGTCGTGGTCATGGGCGGTGAAGTCAAACAATACCAAATTCATGTGTCGAGCGAAAAGCTTCAACGTAAAGCAGTCTCCCTGGAAGATTTAAAACATGCACTTTCTGAAATCAGTGAAAATACGACCGGCGGATTCATTGATATCAACGACAAAGAGTTTCTCATTCGTCCATTGGGTCGCGCATCTAGCATTGAGGAGATCGAGAACTCGCTTGTAGCTATACACTTTGGTCAGCCTGTTTTTGTCAAAGATGTGGCTGACGTTAGAATTGGCGCCAAAATCAAACGCGGCGAAGGAGGCATTAACGCAAAACACTCTGTCATCATGACAGTCCAAAAGCAGCCCAATGCAAGTACCATAGATCTGACTCGGGCTATCGACCGCGAGCTCAAAGAAATGGAGAAATCTCTACCTGAAGGCGTAAAGCTCGAGACGGATTTATTTAAGCAATCTCATTTTATTGAATCATCCATCGGGAACGTAGAGGAAGCACTGCGGGATGGAATTATCATGGTCATGATCATTTTATTTCTATTCCTCATGAATTTTCAAACCACTTTAATCACGTTAGTGGCAATTCCTCTCAGTTTGCTGATTACAGCCATCGTGTTTCACATTCTCGATATCAGTATTAACACCATGACATTGGGCGGGCTTGCAATTGCTATCGGCGAACTTGTCGACGACGCCATTGTTGACGTCGAAAATGTTTTTAGAAGACTTCGTGAAAACCGTCTCAGCGGTTCACCAAAAGGCAATCTCAGGGTGATTTATGAGGCATCTAGTGAAGTCCGAAACTCCATTGTCCTTTCAACGATCATTGTGGTCCTCGTCTTTATCCCGCTTTTCGCACTTGGCGGCATCGAAGGCCAACTTTTTGTTCCGCTCGGAATCGCTTATATCATTTCGATCATCGCCTCTCTCGTGGTCTCTCTGACGGTTACTCCTATATTGTGCTCGTACCTTCTTCCTCATTCCAAAGCAGTCCACCGAAAACAGGATGGACCCTTGGTGAGCCGTCTTAAGGCACTTGCCTTGACAATCTTAAATCTAACCCTACCAAGACCTAAACTTGTTTTACTTGCATCGGCTCTCCTTTTGATTGGAAGTATCTTACTCCTCCCACTTATGGGAAAAAACTTTTTGCCAGAATTCAATGAGGGAACTGCAACAATCGGTATTGCCGGGACCCCAGGTATCTCTCTTGCGGCATCTGATCGCCTAGGAATAAGGATCGAAGAAGCGATTTTGTCGGTACCCGAAGTAAAATCCACAGTGAGGCGCACCGGTAGAGCCGAGATGGACGAACATGCTGAAGGAGTTCACTGGCACGAGATTGATGTGGATTTCAAACCAAAAGGAAGGCCACGTCAAATAGTTCTCCAGGAAATTCGAGAGCGAATCGAAAAGGTCGGGGAGGTTTACGTCAACCTAGGACAACCTATCAGTCATCGCATTGACCATTTGCTTTCTGGCGTTCGCGCCCAGATTGCTGTGAAGGTCTTTGGCCCTGACCTCGGCGAACTAAGACGACTCGGTGGAGAAATCCTTGATGCTCTTCAGAATATCAAAGGCATTGTAGATTTACAGACTGAACCCCTGGTCTTGATTCCACAACTGAAAATTGCCATCGATCGTGAAGCAAGTGGAAAATATGGACTCCGAAGTGGAACTCTTGCTGAGGATTTAAAAATTGCGCTCAACGGTGAAACTGTTGCGAGTCTTTTGGATAATCAAAAAATATTTGACGTCTTTATGCGACTTGATGATCACTCAAAAAGCACACCAGATAAAATATCAGAAACCTTGGTTAAGTTTCTTCCAACGGGACAAGGAGTCAGACTTGGTGATATTGCAAATATCTACCAAGGGACCGGGCCCAATATGATTAATCGGGAAGAAATGCAGCGTCGCATCGTCGTTTCGGCAAACACTCACGGTCGTGATCTTGGAAGTGTTATCGACGAAATCAAAAAGGCACTCGATGAAAAAATCAAGCTTTCAGAAGGCTATTTTCTAAAACTCGGCGGACAATTTGAGAGCCAGCAAGCGGCTTCACAGCGCATCCTTTGGTTGGGCCTCCTCTCTCTATTGGGAATATTTCTTGTCCTCTTTATTCACTTCAAGTCGTTCATGTTAAGTTTCCAAGTCATGATGAACGTACCGCTCGCTTTAATCGGTAGTATTCTTGCTGTTTATTTCACTGAGAGAACGCTTTCAGTTGCAACTCTTGTCGCATTTATCACTTTGTGCGGAATATCGACGAGAAATGGAATACTGTTGATCAGTCATTATTTGCACTTAATGAAAGATGAAGGCGAAAACTTTGACGCTAGAATGGTTATTCGGGGATCCCTTGAAAGGCTTGTTCCTGTTCTCATGACAGCATCAACAGCGGCACTTGCTTTGGTTCCTCTGCTCTTGTCCAAAGATGAACCTGGAAAGGAAATTCTTTACCCAGTGGCAGTCGTTATAGTGGGTGGGCTCATTTCATCGACGATTTTAGATCTCGTCGTAACACCAACTGTATTTCTCAAATTTGGAAAAAATGCCATTCGAAAATATTTATTTCAGAGTCAACAACACCATCAAGGAGATTGGAAATGAATGCACTTTTTATTAGCTTAGCAATTTACTTTTCAACTGGGGTTCAGGCACACGACGGGGGACATGGACCAAAACTGACGGACACAGGAAAGTACGGTGGGCTTGTTTCAGCTGTCGTTCTAAAGTCTGACGCAAAAAAGGGAGCCGAAGCTGCACTTATTCACAAAGCTGAGCTCGTTAGGTCAACTGATGGAACCACTCGCGTTTACCTCTACGACACGACGATGAAACCACTGGAAATCAAGGGTTTCGATTTAAAGGCCTCAGCGAGCCTTAAAACCAAGGTCAGGGGAAAATGGAAGACCACGGAGTTCAGTCTTGAGCAAAAAGATGGATTGTTTGTCGGAAAAATGCCGAAGACTGAGACTAAACCCTACGACATTGACATATCATTAAAGCAAGGCGGCAAAGAACTACTTTCAGCATTTGACAACCTCGACTAGGAGTTTCTATGAAAGATTGGATGGCATCGAGTGGTCTCTTAATTAGCTTATTTATTCATTTTACAGCTCCCACTTGGGCTTCCAGTTCTCAAACGGGTGATTCCAGCATGCGAAAAATCAGATTTGATGATTTGTCCAATCTTGTTCTTGAAAAAAATGAAAATGTTGAAGCCGCGAGGCTCCATATGAAGGGACAAAAGAATCGAACGGGACGAAAGTTGCGATCTTTCCTCCCTCAAGTTTCGGCTGTGGCTGGACAGGAACAATTCAAAACTGGCACTGGAGACACGACAAATCAAGACTACTGGAAACTCGAAGCGACAGTTAATCTTTATAAAGGTGGTCGCGACAAACTTGAAGACAGGATTCGGGACTCTAGCCTGAATTTGTCTCAAACGCTTTTGTCACTGGAATATCAAAGGGAGCTAAAGGAGGCCAGGCTGGCCTATTGGAAAATCACAGCACTCACGAAACAAATCGAAGATCGCAATGAAGCACTCAAAATAAATGAGTCCAATCTTAAATCAGCAAAAAAGCGAGCTGGGGCTGGACTGACCACGACTGCCGATGCTAAACAATTTGAGCTCAATCGAATCTCTCTTGAAAGAGAGATCACAAAAATGAAGCTCGAAAAGGACCTTGGCCTCAATCAACTCGCAGTCGCACTTGCACTGGATGAGCACGAAGATATTGAGTTAAGTTCTGAATTTCCAAGGGTGACGGATAAGGACTTTCAAGACACCGAAGCTTCTTCGGATCAACACCTCGCTGCCAAGGTTCAAAATGATCTTGAAACCATTGAGCAGCTAAAAGCCGATCAATCTGCTAATTGGTGGAAACCAAAGCTCGATCTTTATACCGGATACGGCCTTCCTTCACTCTCCAATGACTATGACCGGGCTATGAGAAAAAATAAAGAGTGGACGGCAGGTGTTCGAATGACCATTGATCTGGGGCAGGGTTTTGAAGATCGAAAGGAAGCCCTTGCAAGACAGGCAGAATCTGCGTCTTTCAGAAAACGAGCCACCCATGCCATTCGTGAGGGCAGGGCCTTGGCTCATGACTTGAAACATGATTTGAGCAGCCTTGGCGAGCTCATCAAAACAGCAGATCAAGATGTTCAGGTTGCAGAAAGCTTTTTGAGGTTAACCGAGAATGAATATAATCGCGGAGTTAAAAATGGACCCGATTTACTTGAAGCCGCTCAGAAATACTTTGAATTTCGCGATAAGCGCACCGAATACTATCGAGACTTTTACTCCACTCAAGCTGAAATCGAGAGCTTGGTCTCAAAGAACCCTGTTCCGTGAGAACTACCAAAAATGGACTGAGAGGCCAATGGCCAATTAGACCCAGCCTGCCTTTTTAAGTCTCCGGTATAAAAGAAAACAGCCCAATGCAGTAATACCCAAAGTCATTGGATATCCAAAGCGCCATTTTAATTCTGGAATGACTTCGAAATTCATCCCATACAGACTGAATATGACCGTGGGAAATGCGAGAATCGCGCCCCAACCTGCCAGCTGCTTGACGACCTCATTCTGTCCCACACCTACCAGCGCTAGGTTTACTTGCATTGCGGTGGTCAACATTTCTCGCATGTTATCAAGTGCGCTGACCAGGCGTGCAACATGGTCTTGAACATCGCGAAAGAAAGGTCGTAGCTCCTTTGGAATAATTTCATCATGGAATCTCATCAGTTCACTGCAAATATCGCTGATCGGGAGGGCCGCATTTCTTAGCTCCAGCAATTCGCGCTTGAGTTCATAGATTCGTTCTATAACTAACCTGTCAAATTGGCCTTTGAAAATATCCACTTCTAAGGCGTTAAATGTATTTTCAAAATCAACGACAATCGGTTGGTAGTTGTCGACGACAAAGTCGAGCAGCGCGTAGAGCGCAAATCCCGGGCCCTTGCTCAGCATCTTGCTATTTCTTTCACAGTATTCACGGACTTGTTTATAGCTCGCCGAAGCCCCATGCCGAATTGATATTAAGAAATTTGAGCCAATAAATAAATGGGTTTCTACATAGGAAACCTTCTGATTCACAAGCTGAGCCGTCTTTACCACAATAAAAAGAGATTCGCCGTACGTCTCGATCTTGGGCCGCTGATGGGCATTGAGCGCATCATCGATAGCGAGCTCATGGAGACCAAATTCCTCTCTGATCTTTGATAACATTTGCACGTCAGGCTCATGCAGACCAAGCCAAATGAAAGCGTCAGGTTCTTTGACAACCTCACTGATGTCATCGATGGTCACATCACTAAGATGTTGTCCTTTATTGTAGGCAACACAATTTACAACCATATTCATTTTTTCAACCTAAACTGTGGAGATTCTCGCATTAATTCTTATCGAGTGTGCCAGGGTGTGTAAATCAAATTGACTATTTTGACACACCCGCTGTTGAGGCCGTTTCGATCCCGATCAGTTAATTGACTTTTGATAGGAAAGGATAACTTCGGATGAACTTCAAGGTGCAGGATGAGGCCCAACATTTTCTTGACGGTTTAATGATAAAACACGTCCACTTTCAGACTGGCACGGCTGCGTTTTTAATCCAGACCGTGAGCGCTCCATACACCCTATTTTTGTGATGTGAATTTTTCTCATAGATTACTCCATACCCAAGGAGGTATGAGTGAAAAATTCTGAGAAAACATTTAAGACCAGAGAATATTGGCAGACCAAAATCAAGGAGGCAGAGAATTTTTCTGGCCCCGATGACCTTTCCACCGAAAACCGAACCAGTTGAAAGATGAGTCTCTCTGTATCATAAACCAAAAAAGTGAGAGGCGAAGATGAAGAGGAAAAGATTTAGCGAAGAGCAGTAGGGCTACCCGTATTTAAATTCATGACTCAAAAATCTCATGGGCACCCAAACTACTACTGCGCATATAGCGACTGATCACTTTCGCCCGGCCCTATGGTGTGTGCTCATCTCACTTGTGTGGCGTTCGGCTCAAGTCTTCTCTGGCCTTCGTGTTTAAACTTGAGTAGCCGTAGCAATTCTCATGCGGTGCTCTTCGTCCTTGAGAGCCTTGGCCCCGGCCCCCGTCCTCTCTCTTTTGCCTTAAGCATCGGCATTGGTATATTTCACCGTCCACGTAATTATGCTACCATAGTCTCGACTCAAGAATACTCAATAATTGGCTCTCAATGGGAGCTATGGCGTTTTTTTGCCGAAAACACGGGTAAATCACTAATACGGTTCATAGTCGGAGCAATTTGGGCTTGGCTGCTTCTTAAAGCCTGAAAAGCCAACAAGCGAAAAAAAAAGGAAAAACGCAGAGAACCATCCGAACATTACCAAATCCTAACTTTCATCATCGGACCAAGGTTCATTAATCAAGAGGCCAGACTATGATCTTTCCTTGACGGGAAAAAATGGCAAAATATGCCGCTGTTCCCTTGACTCGGTTTTTAGCTAAATACAATTTTCTAGGAGGTGGACCTTGAAGGTTATGCCAACTGTTAGGTGGAATCTGGGAGACCTCTAACTCAGGATGCGCAACCAAAAGATTGGGCAATAATTCATCTGTCACCCATGGACCCTCAAGCCTCTCAACCGAGAGTAAATGCGTGATGTATCTTTCATATTCGAACAAAGACAATTTTAGAGTCTTTGGCGACGGTTCTGCGAAGACCGACAACAGATCCAAGTAATCCCCCAACACCTTTTCGTTCACGACTTCATTTGATTCGAAGCTCCAAACAATCTGTTCTCGCTTAAGTATTTTAACGCATTCAGACTTCTCAAGGTTGCTGGTGGCAAATGCGCTCAGAGAGAAACTCAAAGTAATTAAACATCCAAAAAATTTGACAAGCATAAAACAATTCCCTTCAAACCAACTTCCTAAAAAAACCGGAATGATCGTAGCAGAAAAAAAACCAATACTCTCAAAGACGACACCGATTTGCCCCCATTATGAGGCCCGAAAAAGACAACTTCTCCTAAATCTTCTTATTCGTCGCCATCTTTAAGAGGAGGCATCAAAATCAGGGTCGCTGAATCTAGCAGAATTTAATTCACTGAGTCAAGCTGATTTGATGTAAGAAAAGTCTTGTTAATAATGATTTACCCATGCGTTTAGGCAAAAAAAATCAAAAACATCTCAAGATAATATTGGATGGATCAAATGGACATGGATATTTTATTCGCGCTCGATAATTTACTAACAATTTTCCCCCGATTTTGCCATAAATCAAAAAGTGGACAGTGAAATATACCAATGCTCGCTCAGGCAAAGAGAGTGGATGGGATCCGGGGTCAAGGCTCTCAAGGACGAAGAGCACCGCATGAGAATTGCTACGGATACTTGAGTTTAAACATGAAGACCAGAAATCTCGAGCTGAACGCCACAAATTGTGAGATGAGCACACAACCATAAGATCCCAGCGAAAGTTATAAGACGCTATATGTGCAGTAGTAGCTGATTGGATCTCTGATATTTTATTGCGCGATTTTTATGTATGGGTAAACAAAAAAGGTTAAGTTCTGGGAAGGTCAATCTTGGGCTCGAAGGCTTGGAGTGAGACTGTAAGAAATTTTGTGTATGAGTGAGCGGCATCACTTCTTGCACTCACAGTGTCTAGCCAAATTTTCTTATTTGGGCAAGACATTTCTCGCCTTGATCTTCCCTGGTGGTCTTTCAATTTGAGTAGAGCAAAAGAAATTTAAAGCTTAAAATTCTACGGGAGTTCGACATCCCATTCAGCGAGCTTTTTCAAAATAATATCACTTGAAACAATAGTTGGTCCCAGTGCAGGACAGTAATTGAAATTAATCGACTCAAAATCAGTCATAATTGCATCCAACGAGCAAAGTTCATTTGAGTCTGGATCTAGCCCTCTAATTTGAAACAGAATTCCTACAGCCACCCCAGCTTCATTTACAACAAGGCTTCCTGACGAGCCGGGAGTTGCGTCTCCATGTAGTATTTTAACACCCGGCTCAGCATCCCTATGAAGTTCGGCCTTACTTACCTTGAGAGAGCCATCCGCATCAGGATAACCTGTGATGGCAATGTAGGAGCCTTTTTGAACCATACTAAGTAGGATAAAAGAGTCCTTTTTAAATAGCTCAATGTGCCTAATGAGGTTTTGGTAATATGTTGCCGAGGATTCATTTTGCCAGGCAAGCAGGGGATTCCAAGACCTCCCAATAAGAGACCCAGACAAGAATTCAGACCAAGTAGTATGTGGTTGAAGTTTCGTAAAACCGTCTTTAAGAAAAAGCTGAAAAATCTCTTCCGAAGACTTTTTATTGGTATCAATCGAACCTAACTTTGATTGGGTTTCGAAAATCGCTTCAAAGAGATCTACAAACTTTTCTATCTTCTCAAGAATAGCTTCCTTACCTCGATATGTTGCCCCGGGGAAGCCTGCTACAAAAAGAGATTCACCGGCAACAGGCCCAGATTTGCCTAAGCTGATAGGAACTGCATTGAGGCCAGATAATTTTATTATTGCAAAGTCCCAACCACCATTGCCATGACGAGAATTGGAGCCGAGTAATTTGATGCCTTTAGCTTTGCTGCTATCGGGGAGGATTAGTGCAAGAGATTTACAATTTAGAGGTCCACGTGAGCCATCGTAACCAGTATCTACATAGCCATAGTCTCTTAGGCATTGGGTAACATTATGAACATTAGTAACCATCACTTCATTTGAAATTGCAAATGCCGTCCCATGCATTTTGGGAGCAATTTCAATTTTGAAGACACTATTTTCAACCGAAGAAAGTGGAAAATGAGGCAGATAACCGGGATTAAAAAAGCCTTCGGTATTCGCGGTCGCAAAAGATACCGATGTGAGCAGCGTAAATAGTAAAAAACATGTTTTTTGCATTAACGGAATCTACAATGATAAGCTCTGACTTCAAAGCGACCCTTTCAAACCATAAATTTTTTACACCTTGAAGAGGCTAGGGGTAACTCTCCTAGCCCCCAAAAGCTTTAAATGAGGTCCAGTTCAACTCGATCCCCAAAATGGATTGAGAGCTGTGCAATGACCTGTCCCCAGTTCCATTTTGGAGTAGTCCATTTCACTGTCGCATCCTTCACTGCCAGGTAGAGCAGACGGCTAAGGATTTCAAATGCGATTTAGGCCCGATTCAAAAGTATTCCTGGCCGCCCCACCCGAGCCTAATCCCAATGTTTCTCCAGGAAATCTTAGGTTACACAGCTTTGAGAGCACCGATGCCTCTGTTTACACAATGGTACGAAATTTGCTTGATCTGGAGATATGTTAGATCTTTTCATTGTTCTGATTTGGTTTTTTGTGACATCTTTGGTCTTACCTAGTGACTCACTTGGAGCAGAAATCTGCCATGTTCAACTGGGGGGTGCACTCAATCTTTCCCGGTCTGAAAATATAGAGCAACTTAAATTAGCGACCGCGTGTTGTCAGTTAAGACCGGTAGATCCTGACTCAGACTTAAATTTTATGATCAAGTTATTCGGAAACCCAAAGGTCAGAAGGATGAGTGGGGATCGGTTGGATGCCGATAGGGTAAAGGTTATATTTCGTCGTGGCCAAAGAACTCTCGCCTCCGCCTTATCCGTCAGAGATCTTGCGATCGATTTCGTGATTGAAGTTGACAACGAACTTGTTGGATCTATTCAGTTAGTTCGAGCGGACCTTCAAGCCATCTATGACTATGAAATTGGTCGCCCGAGTGAAACTTGGTTCTCCATCGGTTATTCCCTGATGCCTGAAGTTTGGGGGCGAGGTTACGGTACTCAAGTGGTGGATCGGGTTCTTCAATTTGCGTTTGATCACTTGAATGCCACCGGTGTCCATGCTTCTGTCCTAAAGAAAAACGCTGCTTCAAGAAATATCCTCAAAAAATTGGAATTCAGCGGATTTCCAACTGCTGACCGCAAACATGATCATTTCTTTCGTCGGCCCTAACGATCGGGTAGACGGCTAAGGATTTCAAATGCGATTTAGGCCCGATTCAAAAGTATTCCTGGCCGCCCCACCCGAGCCTAATCCCAATGTTTCTCCAGGAAATCTTAGGTTACACAGCTTTGAGAGCACCGATGCCTCTGTTTAGAATTTGAGGATTCACCAGATCTAGAGATTTATTGGGTCTAATTGCCAGCGGGCTATAGGGTGCCATTCCTATTTTTTGGAAAAAAATGGGACCGATAGCCCACTTACATCTAATCTTCTACGTAAGGTTCTTGATTTTGGCCCACTGGACCGGATACGAATTGGTTCAAAATTTGCAAACACATTTGTTCATGTATAAAATTAACTCTCTAATTCAGGTAAGGTATTTTTCACTGCAGCAGTTCACTTTAATTTTAAGCTTCTGGGCTCTCCGAATTATAGAAGGTGACTCATTTTGTTAATACCTAAGTCGAGCATTGTCGCTGAAATAAAAAAGTCCATCAAACAAGACCTTTCGCATAAGCTTTAATTTGCAGAAAAAAACTCGCGGAGGTACAAGGATGGACTTCTCTTATCTCATCACGACGGCCCTTGGTTTACAAGGTGTGACTATCGAAAAATTTGAATTTGACCGGTCAGAGTTGAGCTTAAAAGTATTCGTGAGGCAAGATCGAGCCTCCTGTCTCTGCCATCAATGCGGCAATCAGATAGGCTATGTACATGAGTGGAAAGAGAGATCTTTGCGTGCCCCGCCGTTTGGGGCCTTTTTGTATGTGGAGGTGATTCTCTTTCAGCTGAGAGGGTACTGTTTAGGGTGTGACGATAGGATTAGGTCGGCTCACATTCCCTTTCTATATCCAGACTTCGACACTTTGACTTATTCCTTCTGTGAGTTTGCAGGTCGACTTATGGAGGAAATGCCCTGCGAGGCCGTAGCCAGATTTTTAAATGCATCGTCAAAAACGCTTTGGTCACTGGATCAAAATCGGATGGTCAATCTGAAACCACTCCTGAGATTGCCAGAAAATATAGATTTGGAAAAAATGAGTGGAGATGAGGTTCACTTTCGAACGATGCCGAAGGAGAATAGCCTTGATCGACCTGAGATCAAGTATGTCACCAATCTTGTTTGTTATGATCAGTCAAAGGTTTTAGCAAACGCTCCTGGGCGATCGGAAAGATCCCTCCTCACTTGTTTAAATCAGCTATCACCTGAACAACTTGCAAAGATAAAGTATTTTTCCCTTGATATGCACGAGCCATTTATCAAGGCCGTTCGCAAAATGTGCCCCAACGCTAGAATCTGCATTGATAGATTCCACCTGGCTGAATATGCAAACAATGTCTTTGATGATGTACGAAAATGCGAGTTCCGAAGTAAGCGATTCAAAACCCGTATTTTTCAGGCTTGAGAATCAGGTGATAAAATGATCTCAGCGAGGCGCTCGAAGTCTTCGAGGGATTTGGCCAGTGGTAGCTCAGTAAGCAGTCGAACCATGGCTGTGTAAGGATTCACCCCATTGATTTTGGCTGTTACAGTGAAGCTGTACATGAGACTGCTGGCCTCGGCCCCCGCGGGGGTGTCGGAAAACAGCCACGCATTCCTTCCGATGGCATACTTGCGGATCGCTCTCTCCGTAAAGCCATTGTCCGCCTCCAGACGCCCATCCTTGAGGTAGCCTGTCAGGTACTTATACTCATTCAAGAAGTAGCGGAAGGCCCCTCCAATCTTGCTTTTGGCTGGAACCTTGGGCTGATGTCTTTCAGCCCACTCCTTCATTTCTTTCCAGATGGGCTCAGCTATTTCCAACCTCAGGCGATACCGCTCATCAGAAGACTTCTCGCCGATCTTCTCTTCCAGATCGTAGAGTTTTTTAAAGTAACCAAGGCCTGTTTCTCCAAGACTTCGGCCGGACTTAGCCCCATCCACTGTGGCGGATTCAAACTTCCTGCGGGAGTGCATCCCACATCCTATGCGGATCACTCCTCTTGTTTCTCCAACACATCGTAGGTATTCAATCCGTCACATTGCAGATATCCTGTAATCCCGTCCAGAAGCTGCCTGGCCGTTTCCTGGCTCCGGGAGATGCGATAATCAAACAGAACAATCTTCTTGTCCCCGTAGGGCGTACTCCTCACCCACATCCATGATTTGTCTTCGGCCTTCCTGCCATTCTCTTTGAGAACCTGCACTTGCGTCTCATCCACGGCCACATAAAAAGAGGCGAGTAACCGGTCTGAAAGAACTTTCCAGACAGGCACAAGAGCCTGCGCCACTTGCACCACCCAGCGGGCCATCGTGCTGCGGGGAAGATCAACTCCCTGACGATCCATGATCTCCTCAATCCGGTACAGCGGAAGTCCATCGCAATATTTGGATGTCATAATGAAGGCAAGTAACTCGGGAGTGGCAATCCCCTTAGGGATCACAGAAGGCACAGGCGGAGCGGTCTTCACATAGTCCCCGCTGTCCACTCCATACTTGGCCCTCTCATAGCGGATCACACTGACTTTAGCTGGCTCATACTTGAGCTTCTCCGAAAATTCCCAACCAATCACCTTGAGAGGTTGTCCCTCCTCAGAAAAACGCTCATTTTCTGGAAGCTCGATCTTCACCACTTCTCGCTCAAGGTTCTCGTAACCCATCAACTTACCTCGTCGATTGAGTCTTTGATTCCTTCAAAATCCTGTATTCATTGGGAGTTATAACTTCTTTGTTATGAAGGATACTAACGACCAGATTTTTCAAATATTCCCTGGGACTTATTTTGTTGAGTTTGCAGCTCTCCACGATCGTGAACATGATCGCATTTGTCTTTGCGCCTCGGTCGGTCTGGGTTCCGTACCAAGTCTTTCTGCCAATCACAGGATTTCGAAGAAGTCTTTCCTGCGGATTGTTATCAATCGGAAGATCCGGATTGTCTAAAAACCGAGTCAATGCCTCATAGTTTTTTGTAAAATAGTTCATCGCCTCAACGATTGAGCTTTTTGAAGAGTAACTATCTGTATTCTGCACACAGAACGATTTAATTCTATCAAATAATGGCTTCATCTGGCTGCGCAAAGCCAAAATCTCATCTGGCGGCTTTTCTTTAGCTTGGCCTTCGAGATAGTAAATTTTTTTATATAGATCTATATACACCTGGGCATCGATCATCTTCTCCCTGGCCTCTTTAAATTTCCTCCGTGCGTGAGCATTGCAATAGACCTGCTGAATAAGACTCAATTTATTTTGCAATCGATAATCGTTCGTATCCTTCACTGATTTGTTATTGCCACTAAATGCATCACTCACCAAATACTCACATTTTGAGTCTTTCAATAGCTCGCTGATCACCTCACCAGATCTGGTCCCATGAACTTCAAAATAACTGGCGATTTTATTTGAAAAACCCCACAGGTAATGGGCCTGATTAGGCTTCTTCAGCATTCGATGTCTTGTATCGTCGACATGCAAAACATGACTCGGCTTAATCTCTTTGTCTAAAATCCTATCAACTGCCGGCTCGGCAAAATCCGCAAGTTGATGTGTCGTCTCAATCAAACTATTCTGAGGCAGGTCTTCCAGACCCTCGCGGCCAGCGATAGAAACGTATCTCTCAATCGGAACCAAGTCACAGTACTTGCTCATTGCCACATCAATCATCAGCTCATCAGAATAACTTCCACCAGGCATTATTCGTGGCAATGTGGGCGTAGTGACCATCGATCCATGGCATTTGCCACATCGATACTTTTTACGACGAGTTCTGCGTACAAAAAACTCCCGCGGATCCAATGTTAAACATTCACTCACTTCATACATTCCAGAGTCCATTGTCTCTGAACCACAACAACTACAGACTGGCAGCGTCTTCAGCTCCAAATCCTCAACCTCTATTGCTAAATGTGGATATCTTTGGCTGGGAAGAAGGACCCGGGTCTTTGGAGTCTTTTGAGGATATTCTGGGATCTGTAGATCCAACTCAGAGGGGAGTTCCTTTTCCGAACTGCGACCAAAAAACTTCTTTTTTAAGAAGATATATTTATCATCAATCAACAAACTCTGCTGCCCGGCTTTCTCTGCCTGCAGACGAGCCACTTCTTTTTCAAACTGTTTTATCACCCGGGCCTGGGCCTCGTTAAACTCGATCAGCTCTAACTTCGTCAGAGACTCGAATTTATGGCATGGAATGGATTCGAAAATTTGATCTTGCTTCACATAAAATAAATTGAACTACATCGAGGCCTGTTGCAACTCTTGACTCATTGGGAATTTTTTTATTTATTTCCCGAGGGCTTTCAATAAATCTCTTCTCAAGGTTCGCACCTTCAAAAAATAATGCAAACTCCGCAGCCGTCAGTACAATTTTACCTCTGAACATCGGATTGATCTTGGAAAACGTGCTCTTTTCCAAACGCTTACATAATAACACCAATCCCGTGCCGTCGTAGTACAGACATTTGATCGCCGATCTTCTGGAATTAATAAATACAAACAAATGGCCACTAAATGGATCCTCACTTAAAATATCTCGGACTTTCGAAAACAAAGTGTCATAGGAAGCCCGCATATCTGCAGGCTCCTTGGAGACAAAAATCTTTGTTCGTCGATTAAAATTTAACATTTACTCCCTTTAGGCGACTCTCTTTAAGAAATCCACCAACCGCTCCACTTGGCTAAACCTGATCAATTTCCCATTGTCCCATACAATCTCAACCCCCTGACAGGGGCCACTGACTAAAAAGGTTGAACTCGATGGAGATTCCTGCAACTTAATCTCCTTGAAGGCCTCTTCTGGAAAGTGACCCTCTCGTTTTAACTTCTTTGCTCGTCCAATAAGGCCTGCCATTTTCCTGTAGTCAGCCCCCAGCGCAGCATGAAATCCGCTGGCCGGGCCTGTCCATTGCTCCCATGCCATTAAAATATCTATCAAGAGCTCATCTGGAACTCGCGTCAACTTCCCCTTTGGCGTTCGATAGCAACTCATTCGCTTCTTCAAAACCTCTAAATCCACTCGACACCTCCTGTGTTCGTGGATTCAATTTACCAGATTATTTATATATAAAAATGTGGGGCAAGTTGATGGGTTACAGGCTCTCGGGTATTGGACGACGATGACCCCGCTTCCTTTTATGCGCAGGAACCGTGACTTCGATCTGTGCCTCATCCTCTTCAGGTGTCCCTTTGGAGGCTTCAAGTTCCACTTCGTTGAAGAGAATCTTCTGCTCGGGCGACACCCAAGTCTCCGACTTTTTCCCAAACTGCGCCCGCTTAAGAGAACGGATCTGCTCATGCAGCCAAGTGACTTCACTTTGCAAGAACTTGATCTTCTCTTCATCAAGACGAACACGCGCTCTCAGTCCTTCATTTTCCGAGGACAACTGTTCTTGTTTTGAAAATAACTCCTGCGCTTGCATGCGAGGGACTCTTCAACATTTTCTTTGAAAGATCAACAGACTCTTTCAAAATTTATTTCTGAAAATGGCCTCATTTTCCAAACATCATAACCTTCCAGAAGCCAACTCAATTGCTCTGTGGATATATGGACGACTTCCTCCACAGATTTCTTCGGCCATGGGAACTTTTCCACATCCAACTGCTTTTGCCATAGACAGAACCCACTTCGATCAAAATACAGAATCTTGATCGTGTGCCGTCGTCGACCACAGAACACGAAAAGATTTTTCCCACTCAACTTTCCCATTTGGGCACTCTCCACAATCTGACTCAACCCCGGAATCCCACGGCGTAAATCCACAGGATCCCGATGCAGAAACACTCCCTCAAATTGGCTGGGAGATTTCATCGGGTACCTCCCTGCAGATAAAAAATCAGCTCGGCCACCCACTGCGCGTCAGGAAGTGAATGAGCTGCTCTTGGTGTCTTAACTTCCACTGGCACAAAAGTTGAGCTCAAGGACCTTCGACGTCGATTACCCCCGCTCTTGCTTCCCCTCGATAGTCGATACTTCCAATTCTTGAAAGCTGTGTTGTTCAGCCCCTCTTGCCGACAGAACTCGGTCTCGGGGCCAGAAAAACTCTCTGCCTCCCTGATTTTGGTCTGCCAATATTCCTTAGTTTTTAATCTTTGCTCAGAATTTTTCACTCAAGCCTCCTTGGATGCGGAGTAATTTATGGGAAAAATTCAAGTCAGGGAAATAGGGTTTATGGAGCGCTCAATCCAGACCGACCAAATTATTGAGTCTCAGTTTGTTTGAGAACCTAAGGTGCGGAGAATAGCGCCTAGGCCAGACAGCAGAGCGACAAAATAAGGCCAATCAGGCCCTTGTGCCTTGAGACTAAAGGGCTCTGCATTTGTGAGTCGGGTGCTTCAAAAAGGGCATCGTGACAAATAGAATTAGTTTATATTAGAATTGCATTTATGAAACTGACCGATCACGACGACCGGGGATCGATTTCTTACAAGAAGAAAATTGTAAAATCTCGCGACTAAGCGACCAGATTAGGTACTGTCACCGGACACTGGATTCTTCCGCCGTCACGATCGCGCAATCGAACCCGCTGAAACTTCAAGCATTCATTCACCACTCGCCGGGAGCCACTGTGGGGCGCTCATTGAGCAAGGCTTGGTATAACAATTGCAAGGTGATTCTAAATGCCTTATCTATTTCGCCATTATCCCATCCTCTTGCCGTTCCTTTTAATGACCTTAGTTGGCCGAGAGACTTGGGCTGCGAGAACAGATTTTCTTTCTATTTGTGGTCTCTTTCTAAGCTCTGACCAGACCATCGTAAAGGTGGGGAATTTCCAAGTTGACGGTCAGTTCCTGCGATATTCTCCATATCGCTATAACGGTGATTCTTTTCCACTTCGTTTCCGCACTTTTAAACCCAAGGACGGAGTTGGCCATTTAATTGTTGCTACCAGACTGGAAAGCAAGAGATCCGCAACGCCGGTCAATTATTTGCCATCTTTATGGCAGGCCATTAGGACCTTTCCTGAGTACTTTGCAAAATTTGATTTTTATGCCGATAACCAAACTATTGTGATGCCAGACATTGATCGGTTAAACATTCTGAATAAAGATGGAATCCAGTTTCTGGGCGTGCCTTACTTCGGCAGTCAGACATTTTCTGAGATCGCTTTTATTAGTGCCGTCAAACGAGGATTTGTACTCACGGCAGTAAGGGGCGATCTACTTTTTCATGATCGACTGGAGGAGCACCTGGTCGGTACGCTATTAATGCCCCGAATTTTTTTTGACAAAGCGGTTCACTATACCCACTTTGAGCAGGCTTGGCTCGCCTTGAAGTCTGCTCACAACTTAATTGATAATGACATGTTCCGAAGCTTTCAAGGATTGATAATAGGCCACCGCGGAATTGGGTATCTTTGGGATAGAGCCACAGGCAGGCTCGGAAAGTTCATTGCCGAGCATGAAAGAGCCGCCTACCCGGAGGAGGAAAGCATCTTCGGGCTCACGAAACTATTGCTTGAGATCGATGCGATTCTGCAGCCAGGCATGGAAGACAGCTCCCTAAATGAACGTTTGCGGTACCGCAGTCCTAAACAGTTCGATCAAATGACGAGCGACCTGGAGCCTCTAATACAACGCTATAAAGTACAGCCGGTTACTCGGGAATGGGCGCGCGAACAAGCTGTTGCTCTTCTAAAGAGACTCTACAATCGACAATAAGACGCATCAGTGATTTGGACTTAACTCAAGCGAACCGCGTCGGTAAAGCCAAGCAATTTCGGTTCTCCACGGTTGGCAGTGGGATGCTCGCAGTGATTTCCCGACATCTACGGCAACACTCTCACGACTAAAGTGATCTCCTATCGTAATTCTTTTCCTTTTCATGCACGCCTTCCTTTCTTTTTTGGAAGGCTTTGTCACGACGCTTCTGACATTTGGAATGGATCGGAATCTTCAGATCAGGTTAATTTGGAGGTGGCGGCCGGATTCGAACCGGCGTTCACGGATTTGCAGTCCGGTGCCTAGCCACTTGGCTACGCCACCTCACCAGGCAATACGAAAGTTGGATAAAATCAAATTCGCCTCCAAAACTCAAGTCCTATTCAATGGATCGGATAAGTTGCTCACGCGAAAATCTGATTGAGGTTCTCGAAGTTTCTCCACGCCCACTGTGATGCCTCATTGAGATGAGGTAGTTGGATGGATAGGTTTTCATCCAAGTCGGCCAATGTTCTAGCCACCCGCATCAGAGCTCGCATGCGGCGCCGAGAATCCCCCATCGTGGGTAAAAGATTTTCTCTTACAAAGGGAGGCAGAGTCTGGGAGATCCTTGTCTCATCCGTCCTGCCGTTAACTTCGAAAGAACCATTTTCTTGAATTTCTGTCGTCTGACGATTTCGCTGAAACAAACGGGCTCTTTCGACATGTTCAAAAAATGCTTTGCATGGATTCCATTCTATCATTTTTGGAATGAGCTTGCCCCGATCTTGCCCAATCGCTGCTAAAAGCCAAAACATCAAATCGATCCAACATGGGACCACTCATTCTCTCTAAATAGGATCGACAGCGAGTCAGACTAAATCGGCACGGGGCTCTGCGTTCTGGAACCAAACGCCCACAATGACAAAGGTTGGTCGTGGCCAATAAGAGAAATCTGGCCGGTAAAGTCTGATTTTGACCTCGGCGAGAAATGATAATCTCTCCACTTTCAAGTGGTTCACGCAAGGATTCCTTTACTTGAGCCGGAAATTCTAAAAACTCATCCAAAAGAAGCAGGCCTCCGTGCGCCCGAGTAATTTCACCTGGAAATACCGGGAATCCCCCGCCAATCATCGAACTTGGAGTCACACTGTGGTGAGGCGACACAAATGGCCGATAGGGCGTTGAATCGCTAAACCAACGTTTGACCCGCGCCATCTCGGGCCACAAGTGAGAGGGAGGAGGCCCAAGAAGAGCATGCAGTCCTCTTGCAAGAGTCGTTTTGCCGGAACCTGCGGGACCTGCAACCAATGTCGCATGCTCTCCGAGTGAAACTATTTTCAAAAGTTTAGCCGCTTCGGTCGGAAAATCCAACTGAGGCAAAGGAGTCGCCTCGAACTTAAAATCACAAAGGGGTTTGGCCTCCAATTTTTCTGGACATCGCAAGCCCTTAAGGTCCTTGATCATGAGGAACGACCACGGAAGCTGTTGATCATGATTCCCAGTAAAAATCGGAGCCTGAGTGGGGTGATTAAACAATGAGTCCAGGTCACCAGGTGCATAGACTTTCCCATCTAGTCCGAGCTCTCCGTAGACATAAATGTCCTCACCAAGCCCCTCTGGCGGCCTCATCTGGCCCGATTTCCAGAGGTAGGCACAGGCAATTGCGAGCTCCAATCCCCGACTTGATTTTCTCCAGTGTGAGGGTCTTAAATTAATAAGAATCTGTTGCCCGGCCGGCCACTTAAACCCCTGAGTCTTGAGGGCCGATTTAATCTTAAGTCCACTTTCGCGTATCGCCGTATCTGGCAAGCCCATAATCTGAAGCTGATTCGCCCCTGGGAGCAGATTCAGTTCAACCTCAATAGAAACTAATTCCATTCCTTTTCGTACAAATGAATAAATTCTCATGGATTCCAGTCATGCAAAGGAGGTGGAAGCGAGAAGTCCTTTATTTCTGTGATGGCTTGACTCTCGTCCAGGGCCCGAATTGGAGCGGACAAACCCAAACCCCAAGGATAAAATTAAGATTTCGCCTTTATTTTTCTGGAGGCTCAGACAAAGGATGATGTCGATCGATCTCTTCTCGAATTTTTTTTGCCGACACTGTTGTATAAACCTGAGTTGTTTGAATGCTCGAATGTCCAAGAAGTACCTGAATCGATCTGAGGTCAGCTCCCGATTCAAGGAGTGCCGTTGCGCAACCATGCCGAAATCGGTGAGGCCCCATCGGTTCGTCGAAACCTGCCTTGATAGACCAAGCTGACAACCAGCGCCAAATGTCGACCCGAGAAGGGCGATGACCTCGATCATTGAGCAAAACCGCCGAATTCTCGCCCTTCACAAGATGAGGCCTCACTTCCACCAAGTAATCCCTTAGCTCGCGCATGAGCTTGACCGTTAAGGGGATTAATCTTTCCTTGCCACCTTTGCCAAGAACCTTAATCCATGCTTCGGTTTCATTGATGTCAGACAAATCAAGTCCCACGAGTTCACTGACCCGACAACCAAGGCCAAAAAGCAACAAGAGCGTGATCTGATTGCGTGCTGTTCGATAGGAATTTTCCACTTCACAGGCCTGAATAAGACGATGAAACTCGTCCGCAGTGAGCCCTCGAGGGAGAGTGACATTGACTTTCGGAGGACGCAATTGCCTCAACTCCGGAACTGTCACTCCCTGCTTTTCACAAAAGCGAAAAAAGGTTCGCAGGCTGCTGACCACCCTTGCCTGAGACCTTACACTCAAGCCTCGCTGACTCAAAAATTCATAAAGTCTGGAAATATCGGAATGTTTATTTCGAAATTCTTCAAATAGCTCCAAGTCACGACGGTATGCCATAACGGTATTAAGCGACCGTCCTCGTACATGCTGCAAATCATCGAAGAACTCAACCCAGTACTTTAGTGCCATAAAGAATGCGCACTATATCAGAAATCACCTTTAACACCAAAGACTTTTCTGGATCCTTGTCATCCCTGCTCTGGTCTCTTCTATTTTTTTCTAGTTCCAGAAATACTCACCAATGCTCACTCGCCTTCGAAACCAACTAAAGTTGAAATTTTTCCGAGAAAATCTTCGTTGTTGTTCGCATCAAAATCCCAAAGACTCAGTTGAATTGTTCCCTTTAAATCATCAGTTCCGTCAACAAGATCATAGCTCCTGACCAAAATAGGCTTGCCACTGCCGTCAGACATCTCCACTTCAAATTCCTCACCATTCACAATGCCATTTCCACTTTGGCTGACAAATACCTTTGTCACATGCGCTGTCTTTCCCTTAAGCACAAAATCAATGAGAAGAGCATTCTCGTGCTCTCCAGACTCATTTTTTAAATCTACAAAAATGGCCCTTGCGTTATCCATGTCCAGGGGTGACAAGTCACTCGATTGTCCCATAAAGCTGAAGTCCAAAATAGCCAAAACGCTGGCAGGGGGGCCCATCGTCCCTTGCTGGTCGGACCAGCCTTCCGCAAAATAGAGGACAGCGTTTTCACGTCCCGCCAAAGATAGGAACGAAGACATACCTCCTGCGCCAGAGCTCTGTCCAAATTCGTCTATCATATCCATAAGAATTTTGTCGTCAATTCCAGGATCCGCTTCTCGCCACTGATAGGAGCATCCGGAAGCAAAAATTGCGATTAACAATCCACCTAGTAATGTCCATTTCGCTTTCACATTTTTCATTTTCTTCCTCAACTATTTCACTTTACTCGGCCATCAAATCTCTCGAAGATCTATTTATCGTAGGTCTATATCTCCTAGATCTATTTCCTCATGCATTTAAACAGATCCATTTAATAGATCTAATAGGTAAAGAAAAATTTATTTAAAGGCGGAAGACCCGGGTACCCGGCCACACAGACAACGCTATTAACCGAATCAACGATAACGTCAGCCATGAGACCATAAGGATAAACGCGACTTCCATCATCAATGAGGTTTGGCTGAACACCTCGTATTATTCCATAATCAAAGCGCAAGCGAACGATCGTTCCATCGGTATGACGAGCCTCTAGTGAAAGGCCACGAAATCCACCCAGCGATGCATCCCACTGACCATTTGCCGTTGTGGCAACCTGATAGGCCCCGATGGGCATGGGACAATACTGAGAGGAAACTCGCACCGACATTATTCCAACAGCTGAAACCGGACCACTGTAACCGGAGAATCCCGAGGCACCAGCCGATCCAGAAAATGTAAGGCCTAGCTCGAGACGGTAATTGGCCAGCGTACCTCCATTGAATCCGAGTGCCGCTCCTAGCAGGGTCCCATCAGCAACGCAACCAGGACAACTTGGATTGTATGTATTCCCGGGAGTTGTCGCCGTCTTGCCATCTTTCTTGCCGCAAGCGGTGGTCATCATGGCCAATGAAACCATCAGAAAGGCAAAGAAACTCCAGACAACAAAGTTCTTTATTTGGTATTTTTGATTCTTCATATTACTACCTATTTCCTGTTTTCCTGTTTACCTGTTTACCTGTTTACCTGTTTAAAAAAATCGCAAATTGTTCAATCATTTAACTGTCAATAGTTATCCAATATTTCCGTAACCTCGCCATTAAAGGCCTCATCTAAGATCATTCCAGCAAAACTGCCGAGCTCAACATAACCACCGTCTGGATAAATACTCCGAGTCGTTTCTACTGAACGATCTGTTTTCCATGCCCGACAATCATATGGTCCAAGAGAGACAAACCAACATCGGGTGGGGGGATGAGGAGCATAAGTCAAACCGAAATTCTTAAAATAGACTTTCCCACCCACAAGGTCTTCAGGACCTTTTCCATCACCAAGATCAATCCACTCATCCATAACAACAATAATTCCTCCAAGAAAATCTTCGAAGAAGCCATGGTAGGCGTACTTGTTATCCTTATGTTGCCAAATATTAAATTGAACTTCCTTCTCGCTAGATCCTGAAGTGAAGTAACCTTCTTCTTGGTACCCATTATCAACGTAGCTGATAGTGACAACGCCACCGTACCCATTGCCAGCTTTGGTCAGATTCACATTCAGGCGAATGTCTTTTGGGCTGTTCATTGGACGGCCAGTGTACTCTCCCATGAGCTTATTTTTTGCTCTCTGATCAGCACCATTGATCTTAAGTTCTGCTGATCCTCCCCACTCCCAATTGGATCCTGGACCTTGTCCCGGACCGTTTCCAGGAGGAACATACGGCCCTTGCGGGACCTCAACAACAGGAGGTGCAGCATCTGGAGGAGTCTCTTTCTTCTTTTCCTTCGCACAGCCAGCTAGTACCGCCAGACCAACGAAAGCTACCAGAATGTTTTTTCTTCGCATCATAATCACAACCTCTGTGAAGCCCTACAAACCAGGCTCGTTTCTAACAACCAGTTAGTGCCAGGCCCGTGCCCAAGTGAGACAAATATGCTTAACTGCTTGAAATTATTATATAAATACTCAATTTGAGCACATTGGTAGACACCATGAAGAAGTGTCAAACAGACGGTGTCCAGACATAAATTGTCAATTTCTGTGAAACCCCTCTATTTACAATGGCATAGAAAACTTCGAAGTCTGACTGAAAGCTGACTTTAGTTCCAGAGTCACCTGAGCCCCCAGAATCTTGCATTTGGCAGCATCCGCATAGATCATTATTAACGGAATGAAAAAAGCTAAAGGTTTTGTCAATTCTGCCGACACAGGACTTAGGGAGTTCGAACAATGACTAAAATAAACTCAGCGAGCCTTCTTGCAGCGTGTGCGGTCATCTTTTTTGTAGTGAAGGTCATCATCGGCGTTATGGGTTGAGACCCGAACGATAGGCGAACCTAATAAAAAACCAATCAGGGTTTTTGATCGCCCATTTTTTGGGTGTCTAATGCACAGGAACTCAAATAGTGGCGCAGAATTATACCTCAAACTGTGGCCTATGAATTGCAAAGGTCTCGTTGCGATACACTTCCAGAGGAAGGGAAAAAATGGGTATCAGACGAGCACTTGTAGTTATACCAATTTTTGTTTCTACCTTAGCCAATACCAATTCAGTCTGGGCCAAATATCAGTCGCTTTTGTCTGGCGAAAAGGTGCAACTAACTGAGAGACGTGTCTATAACAACTATAAACTATGGGAATGTAAGGATGACGAACAGAGCGATGATAGATTGATAGAAACTAAAAGATACCTAGGTGATGTAGTTGAACTCGTTATGGATGCAAACCCTGACGTATTTAGGTCGGAATACGCGAAAAGCGAATTTTGTCTATTCGTGCTCAAGGGCGAAGCCGCTAGGGGAAGCATGGCATCCGCGGGAAACATGGGAAATGGAACTCTCAAGTTTTCAAATTTTGTTGATGAATTTGAGAGTGACGCCGAAGTTGCGGCAGTCATTGCCCATGAGTTGGCTCATGTAACTCTGCAACATTATCTTGGGACTCCCTTTCTTCATCCTGGAGTAAACGATCAAGAGATTGCAAATCTACAAAAGATTTATTTTAAGGAACTGTCAAAATTCTCAACGGAATACCTGTCGATTCTTACAAAGCTTGCGTCACATCAGAATCTGCCGGAAACGCTCAAGCAATCTGCGCGGAAACATAGAGATGTTTTTTCGAATTTGAAGCTAATGGCCGACACTCAGATTGGAGTTGCAGTTGACTCCGCCAAAAATGATTGGGATCGCCCTTCTTATTCAGCGGATACTGAGTTTTTTCTTGGTCAACTTGATTCTCTTGTTTACCACAATTATGCCGATCAAATTCGACAACTGGATGAAAGTAAATTAAATAATGCTCTCTCAAATTATATTTCCAGGTTGAAGAGACTTATTGGCGATACCGAATTCAAATATTGGATGGAAATAGAAGCTGATCTTGTTGGGCTTCGATATTATTCACGAGCGGGCTTTGACCCAAATGCTTTGCTAGATCTCTGGGTGAAAAGAGAAAATTCAGCGTCATGGTTGACGGGAATAACTTGTAACCGGCCTGTGCCACTGGACAAAGCCCCAGCCGTACTTTACCCTCTCAAGATTAGAAATAAACTCCTTATCGAACAGAGTCATCCAACCCACTGCTGGAGGGCTTGGAGATTGGCGAAAGAGATTGAATATTTAAGGCAAGAGGGTTGGTCATTTGGTGAAAAAGTAAATATTCATGAAACCAACAATCGCTTGCAGAGAATCAAATTGGAGGGAAAAGATCATGAAAGACTTTCAAAGTAAACTTCAAAATTTCTCGGCCTTAAAAGCCATGATTTTTGCTGGCGATCGTCGTATCTGCCGCACGATATGTGACCCTATGCTATTTCCAATAACCGCATTTGATTGTGAATTAAATGACGTCACCAGTAATTTTGGAGCTGAGTTGAAACACCTATCTAAGAGCAGGATGCATAAGTCACGTCTGTCCGATTATCAGAGGAGCATTGGGCGGAAACGTCCGTCCATTGCTTACTTAGTGCTCGGGTGGTTTTCTGTTTTTTTCTTATATATTTCGCTTATTGGTTGTTCAGTATTTAGGGAGCGGCCGGGCTCGAATTGCTCCGACTATGAACCGT
This sequence comes from Bdellovibrionales bacterium, assembly GCA_016714165.1. Classification (NCBI taxonomy): domain Bacteria; kingdom Pseudomonadati; phylum Bdellovibrionota; class Bdellovibrionia; order Bdellovibrionales; species Bdellovibrionales bacterium. The sequence continues at coordinate 46,291 of JADJNU010000004.1, read as the reverse complement.
ATTGCGCATTTCTAGGTGCAAGGAAAGAGTGCACATACAATTCGAGTGGTTGCAGGTCCTGCACTTGCATTCCAAATCCAGGAACAAACCTATTTGAGCAACAACAAAGAAATCCATAATGCCTGTCCAGTAGACCTTCAATTACCCACAAGTTTCATTCCGTTTTCTTCCGCGACTTGAATTTCTGCGAGTCTAGCATTCCTCTCCATTAACCACACCGGCGGTAAGGTCCATCCCTCTTATGCACAGCTCTCGGAGGTACAGAAATTGCACCTATACCTCTCCACCCTGATTTGTGTGTTTGCGGCTGTAGTTTATCAGGTAACGCTTTCATCAAGTTGGTGATCTTAATGTCTTGTAGAAAACTGAAAGTTCGGATTCATTTTTTAGCCTCAGTCTTCGCAGTCCTGACTCTGAACATAGGAAGTATCCCGGAAGCAAGTGCCTCTCAAGTGAGTCCCTGCCTCTCCACCCTTTTGCAACCGCCACGAAAAGACTCCGGTTTTCGCGGCTTATTTAAGATCAGACAAACTGAATATCCAGATAAACCCACAGTTGTCGAGTCTTCAAGGGATCAGCATGGCCTCATTGAGATCGCAAGAATCCACAGGTGGGGGTGGGGCTCCAACCATCGGTCTCCAGGGGCACAGGATATGATGGGCAACCCTCAGTGGATCTTATTTGCCTTTGGATTGGAGGCCGCTGAATGGATGGGAGTCCGCCAGTTGGGCGAGCGTACAATGACAATTTTTGATGGCGAAAGAGCAAGAAATGTCGTCACTACTTTAAATCAACAAATGATCAAGATGAACCTCGATCCCTTGCCCATCCAATTTTATCAATTGCCTCCCAACGTGGGCCTGCAAGATATTGTTCCCTATCTCACTTTGTTTTCCGATTCCGGATCTCTGCCGATCTCCGGTGAGTTTAATTCCCTCGTCCACGATTTCTCCTACCATTTCTCGTCCATTATTACGCCACCAGTTGTGATCAAGTTGATGAGGATTCAAACTCGTTTTATTTTGAAATTCGTTGAACACCTCTCTTCAACTTCCTTATCTTTTGAAAGTCAGACACAGAGGGATCATATTAAGAGAATAGAAAATCTCCTTCTTACGGCGCAGGGAAAACATATCGATGCAGCAACGGCCCTTTTTCCGAGGCTGTTGAACGGCGAAGACAATTCATTCTCCTTTATGCTTGTTGCAAAATTTGGATCAAATTGCTCTGACGGTAAAACTTCCGGAGAACATGTTGCCGAGGTAATCAAGTCTGTTACAAGGCGTTGGCCCGCAGGCTCAACCCAGGAGGATATGGAGATCATTTCAAGGCGACTGTCCGAGGAACTTGAAGCCTTTTCCAACCTCCACCAAAATGATTCTGATTTTAAATTCAGTTTCGAACCTGATGCGGCAGAACTCCCGGAGACACTCACTCGAAGAAGAGATCAGGTACTCAGGGCCATCGAAGCCATCAAGCATAATCTCAATAAATAAATGAAGTTACCATTTTAAATCAGATTTCTCATGTGTCCCCAAGCCTGCTTCTTTCTCTCAGCTACTTCGGCCCCAGCACCAAGCATCTCCGAGAGGGAGTGGGTCTTTCGCCACCGGCGCTCGGCGTAGATCACGTCGGCGCCAAGGTGAGCATGTGCGATTCCAAACTGATCGGCCCACTGTCTACCAAAGATCAGACCCGATGGTATTCGTATGTTTTCCAACAAAGACCTTAAGTCAGCCTCCGAACCCGATCCTCGTAAATACAGCACTTGATTGGAAAACAAGGCTGTCATTATCCTCGTGAATAGTTCTTGGATTTCGCCAGACATTGGTTCGGGAATATAAACAATAATACTGGCCGAGTCGGGATTGCCTTCGATTCGCCAATTCGAAGAAACAGAGCTAGCCTTTGAAAAGCTCTTCGACAGAAAATGCGGGCGAATGACGTGAGTGAGGCCTAAAACCTGTGCCAAATAAACCTGTTGTGGCGAAAAACTGACATTCACTCTATCCATCAGCGCCAAGCTAACAAAAGGGATCTTGCACGTCACTGAATACCCCAGCGCATCATCATAGACCTCTTGCGCTTGAACGGAACAGGGAGGAACCACTGAACAGCCAGAGAGACTGAGGCATCGAAATAAAGGCCAGGTCGGCAAAGTTTTCCTCCGCCTCAGGACCAAATTGATTCGTATTCCATTGAGTGCCTTTAGAACAAAAAATGACATCCGATAACTAAGCTGTGAATCCTATTTCGAGAAGGAGGGGAAATGGATAACTTAAAAAAGGCAAAAGAAACGAATTTACCGGCCAATGAGCCCCAGGTTGTAGCAGAATTCCACATCAACAGAGTGCCAACCCAGACGGATCAATTCCTGATGGACTACAACCACTGCTGTCTCTGTGGAAGCGAACTCTTGTTTACCCACGTAACGGATTTTGTTGCTTTGCACGTCCAAGAAGAGTCGTATTGTACGAAGTGCAACATTCGCACAAGGCAAAATCACCACGGCCTTCAATAACAGACGATAAGAAAAATAATCATATCAGGTGGAAGCGCTGCGCTAGCCACCTTCTATCTACTGACAGTGAGCCAATTACCTCGCTATAAGTAATTAAAATTGAGCGTTAATGAATACGCTCTCCTCGGAAATGGGGGGACGCGTGAGCAGTGCGCGTTCCAAAAATAAGTCGAAAACAAATCCTGAAACCCTTTGGTTTGATGTGGTTTATTTTAAACTCGTTTTTGTTTTTGCACTGGCTGTAGTCACTGAGGAAGACCCATATTTATGAACAAAATAGTCATTGGAGTACCCAAAGAAATAAAATCAGGGGAAGCCCGAGTTGCAGTCACGCCAGAGAGTACTGCGAAGCTGATAAAAATGGGATTTTCGGTCCAGATCGAAAAGGGTGCTGGGGAGCCCGCAAGTTTTTCTGATTCGAGCTATAGCCTAGCTGGAGCCTGTGTTCTTGAGAGTCCTGCGGACGTATGGAGCCAAGCCGACCTCATTCTTAAAATCAATCCGCCTCAATGGAACCCTCAATGCAATTGCCACGAAGCAGATCTCCTCAAAAAGGAAGCACACCTCATTAGCTTTATTTGGCCAGCTCAGAATTCAGATTTGCTCAAGAAATTATCCCAATCCAACGTTACCGCTCTTGCCCTGGACTGCATCCCACGGATTTCCCGAGCCCAGAAGATGGATGTACTAAGTTCGATGGCAAACATTGCAGGTTACCGCGCTGTCATCGAGGCCGCTCATCAATTTGGCCGTCTTTTTACCGGGCAGATAACTGCCGCTGGCAAAATGCCTCCTGCAAAAGTACTCGTTATCGGCGCAGGAGTTGCAGGACTTGCCGCTGTGGGGGCCGCTCGAGCTCTTGGAGCTATCGTCAGGGCCTTCGACACTCGTCCAGAAGTGAAAGACCAAGTCAAGAGCATGGGCGCTGAGTTTCTCGAACTCAAATTCAAAGAGGAAGGTTCGGGTGGAGGCGGCTATGCAAAAGTAATGAGTCCCGAATTTATTAAAGCTGAAATGGAACTCTTTGCAATGCAAGCAAAGGAAGTCGATATCATTATTACCACCGCTCTTATCCCTGGGAAAAAAGCGCCTCTTTTGATTGATGGTGCAACGGTCGCTCTCATGAAAGAGGGATCTGTCATCGTCGATATGGCTGCTGAACAGGGCGGCAATTGCGAATTCAGTCAAGCTGACCAGATCGTTAAAAAATCTGGAGTGACCATCATTGGCTATACAAATCTTGCTAGCCGACTCGCAACCACAGCCAGCGAACTATTTGCATCAAACCTCGTTCACCTTCTGACAGACATGACAAAAGGGGAGAACGGTTACCACGTCGATATGAAAGATGAAATTATTCGTGGAGCCCTCATCTTAAAAAGTGGTGAGATCACCTGGCCTCCTCCTGCTGCAACGCCAACCGCTCCGCCAATTGCTCTCTCGACCACTTCCTCCGAAACCAAAAGGCCCGTAGTCACAACAGAGTTAAAAAAGACAAAACGATTCTCAGGAGTTGATTTCACTTTGCTTGGTTTGGCCGTCCTGTTTTTTTTCCTTGGCCAAAATGCACCCTCAGAATTTCTCGGCCATTTTAGTGTCTTTATTCTCGCAATCGTAATTGGGTGGCAAGTGGTCTGGAACGTAGCTCCCGCTCTCCACACCCCTCTCATGAGCGTAACCAATGCAATCAGTGGCATTATCATCATCGGAGCGCTTGTTCAGTTGCGTGGTGACTCTCTTGGGATTGCCGGTGCACTTTCGTTGGTTGCCGTCGTTATTGCTTCGATTAATATTGCTGGCGGTTTTTTAGTAACCAAACGCATGCTCAAAATGTTTCATAAGTAGGAGAAAAGATGTCCAAAGGACTACTCACTGTTTCTTATCTTGCTGCAAGCCTTCTCTTTATCTTAAGCCTCGGAGGACTTTCTCACCAAGAAACTGCACGCAAAGGCAACCTCTATGGCGTTTTTGGAATTGCAATCGCAATATTGGTCAGTCTTGTTGGCGCTCATGGACTGGGACTGATCTCTTCCATCATGGCCATCTTATTGGGTGGAGCCATTGGGGCCCTCATAGCAGCGCGAGTGGCCATGACTGCCATGCCAGAGTTAGTGGCCATCCTGCACAGTTTTGTTGGACTTGCGGCCGTTCTGGTGGGGGCTTCGAGTTTTTTTGGTGGAGATCTTCAAATACTCGATGGCATGGCACGGCTCATTCATGAAATTGAAATCTTCGCTGGTGTAGTGATCGGTGGAATTACCTTCACAGGCTCTATCGTCGCATTTGCTAAGCTTCGGGGATCCATCAGTGGCAGACCCTTGCTCCTACCGGCCAGGCATTTTTTGAATTTGTCTTCTCTCATTGGCTGTGTCGTTCTCGGCATCTTGATCTCACAGACAATGGGGCAAGAAAAGAGCTCTATTCTTTTCATTAGCATGATCTTCATTTCCTTTTTTATGGGCTGGCATTTGGTCATGGCCATAGGGGGAGCTGATATGCCGGTCGTTGTTTCTATGCTCAACTCTTATTCTGGCTGGGCTGCTGCAGCGACGGGCTTTATGCTTTCCAATGATCTCCTCATTGTGACTGGAGCGCTCGTTGGAAGCTCAGGTGCCATTCTTAGTTATATCATGTGCAAGGCCATGAACCGTTCGATTTGGAGTGTGATCTTTGGAGGATTCGGTGCTAGCCCCGCAAAATCAGCTCCCACCAAAGATTCCGCCTCCCCAGGTGTTGTCCATGAAATCAGCGCAGAAGAAACCGCAGACCTCATGCTCAATGCCCACAATGTCATGATTATCCCTGGATACGGAATGGCCGTGGCACAAGCTCAGCACCCTATTAAAGAAATCACCTCTCTCCTCAGAGATCGAGGGATCAACGTCCGATTTGGAATACATCCTGTTGCGGGAAGACTACCTGGTCACATGAATGTGCTTCTTGCGGAGGCCAGCGTTCCCTACGATATTGTATTTGAAATGGATGAAATCAATCGCGACTTCCCCGATGTCGATGTCACGCTCGTTATAGGGGCCAACGACATTGTCAACCCAGGGGCACTAGATGACCCCTCAAGTCCAATTTTCGGAATGCCGGTCCTTGAATGTTGGAAATCAAAGCACGTCATCGTCATGAAGCGAAGCATGGCTTCAGGCTACTCAGGGATCGAAAACCCCCTCTTCCACAATGACAATACAAAGATGCTTTTTGGCGATGCAAAACAGAAAGTATCCAATATTTTAAACTCAATTCAAATTCAATCTCACCAACTGCGGTCCGACTCGACTGTCCAGCTTGATAGGGCAGGTGCTCATTAGGGGCAGAACCTCGTTTTTATGAGACCTCAATTATCTTCTTGACAACAAATGATGCCTAGAGTACTCAAGCGGCGTGCTCACTGCTAGGAACTTGGGAGCAGTGTTTCTGAGTACGCCTTTCATTTAAGTTCCTGAGAGCAGAAGAAGTGGCTGCGAATTTGTTTACTTAAAGCGTGATGCTTTATTTAACTTTTGGACCTAATATTATTTTATTTGTGATTTTGCGATATTATTCCCACTTTTTTAGCACGAAACGCCGCTCATTGTTTAATGCTTTGACAGCTCTCAGCCTTTTTTTTGGTCTGCCAATCCGTGCGGCTCATAATCTATCCGAGTCAGCGAGAGTTACGGCTCACACGTCAAAATGTGCAGTGCTGTTGAATCCGCACAGAGCTCTAGCCGAAATTTTACCCCACATCACGGATGATCAAGCCCTTCTTTTGCTGAAAGCAAATTATTCAGAACTACTCACCTGGTTAAGTCAGAAGGCTGATACAACAGCTGAGGGCGGCACTTCGACTCCAAAGGGAATTTTTGGTCCAAACAAAAATTTGACTCCATCTGTATTTCTATTTGCAGAGGACATTGTAGAAGTAAACCGTACTGCGGTTGGATACCTTGCCCTTAAATGGATTCTTGCAAACGACTATGAGACCTTCACGCAAAATCAAGCACCACCTGTCCGGCTTTCTCTTGAATCATTTTCGGAATTACGAAGCTATGTTCTTGCAACTTTGAAAAATCCGGAAGATTTCGATGCCATGATCGTAATGATCTTGACGAACGATTTGGGCAAAATAAAAAAGTTACCACGAGTTGACAGAAAAAGCAGTTGGTCGTGCTGTTGTCGATCACGATGAGGTTTTATTCGTCGGTTTTGGTGAGTGGCCTGAGATTTCTCCAAACTTCATGAGGCTTTCATCCGAGAAGAGGAGCTGGATTATCGATGGGTTAAAAATGGGATCAAACTTAAATATAGGTCAATTTGCGCAGGCCGAAAATCTACCTGCAAACCTTTTGGGAGTTAAATATTTAACTGGAAAGCCCGGGGCCTTCGAATTTAAGTTTATTGAATTATTGCTAGATGTGGCCGGAGCAAACGGTCATTTAGATTCTGGTGGCGCGAAGGTCATGATTGAGCCAGTTTATCGAAACTTCATGTTAGCGCGAAATGCATTACAAGAAGTCATCGATGGGCGGTCGGTGCGTGACGGTTATGATCAAATTCTTATTGAAAGGAACAAGGCACTTGTCGGAAAAGGGTTTCATTCATTAGATGTTAAGAGTTCGGTAGAGCGAGCTATCTTGCGACTTTTGACTCTTCGACGGACAACAACTCGCGAACAAGCAGAAGAGCTCTATGAAGTATTTTTTAAATTGCCCTTAAATGCTCGAGCTATTCTCGTCTCAGAACTTAACGTAGATGGTACTGATGATGGTTGGGGCACCTTACCCTACTATGCTCCGGCCCTGATCAGCAATGCATTAGGGAGCCTATCTAAAACTCCAGGTGGATCTGTTGTAGCATTGCGCACCGTATTTTTATCTCTTGCGAGAGTATTTCAAGAGGCTAGGATCCATTTAAAAAGTCGTCAGAGTAGTGGCATCTACACTGTGAATCTTGAATCACTCGCTAAGTTCGCGCTGTCCGATGAATATATAGATAATCCTGACACTTTACTCAACCTGCATTATGAGCTGTTTCAAAATGGCAGCGACGCCAACCAGTCTGGAGTCAAGCTGTCTGCCTATTCAAGAATCGACTCGGCTCTCTTCGTACAGATAAATGACTTAGTCGATCTGCCTGGAAATTCATTTGCAGTGGTGGGGATTGGTGGAGGATCAGATGGAGTCCAAGCGGCACAACTGGCCTTGATGCTAAGATCCGCAGGTAAAAATGTGAAGTTCATCGGGTCGGTGCGTACGGACAAAACCGGCTCACAAGGTGCTGATGGTAAAATCGGTGAAAACCGAACCATACATAACCACGGGGGCATGATTTCAGACGGCGTCTATCGTGTGTTGTCAGACTCATCTGGCAGTGGCAGGTTTCTGGAGAACTTGCCAGCTGATGAATTCCACATGTATTTGATTTTAGACAGACAAAATGACACCTTACATTCTCAGTTTCAAGATTTAATTAGTTCGTTTGGTGGAGTCGACACTCTAATTGCCGTCGATACAGGCGGAGATGCACTTTTTCCTTCGAACAGTGAAAAACAAAACCAAGGTCGTTCTACTCCTGATCAGGATTTAAGGGTTATTTCATCTTTGCGTGGAGTACCGGTTGCCTACCGATTGAGTGCAATTGTGGCTGCAGGCGTGGATTCACCATTAAATGCCCAGTCAATTTTGCAACAGGCGGGGGCAAAATATTATTCACTCTCTGGTTCGCAAAAGGCATCGGTGATGGCAAACTATACCCGTTGGCAGATGGACGGCACTAATGAAAACCGATTTGGTAAAACTCCTCTTGCTTGGCAGTTGGCTTTAACAAACCAACTTGGAATGCAAGTAATGCCTTTGCCTACAAAGGTTGTAGTGGATCAGAAGAATCCCTGGAATCCATTTGTATTTATCGACCAAAGCATGAGTGGAATCTTTTTTATGCAACTTGATTCGCATCTGAATGTGATTGACCCTTAGTATAGTACGATATGAAAGGAATCCTGTTGTGATAGATCCAAGACGAACTCCCAATATCCTCTCTGTCTTCTGTTTTGGTTTGCTTTCGCTCACCCAAGCTGCCCTAGCATTTCCTCGCTGGGAGGACGTAGACCATTACCAAGGAGGGACATCGAATCCCTTAATCATTTTCGATTGCAACAATGAGATCGAATTGCCCGCTGACGGGCGCTGCGCGAAATTGCCTGAAACAGCCATCTCCCCGGTCTTAGGAATAGGAGGAATCAGTGACCCTCAAATTCATATTGAATACGTCCCAGCCAAACCTGATGCTGCTGTAAGAAATAAATACGGAGCTGTGTTTTTGAGATGTCCTGAAAAATACAGGGCAAGTATCTATAGATCGGGAATGTTTCCAGACCAAAGATCTCAAGTTGTATGCATTCCCAACCAAGGCAGAAACGACCGCCGAGAACATTCTGGCGCAGTTCTCTTCTCCGGTTGGTTCAGTTGTGGAAATGGCTTCCAGATGAGCTCGATGAGTGGTGCGTATACACCAAGTGCTGGGCCGGTCGAATACCAGCTCTTTTGTTTGCCCGTTGGGAACGACAAATAAATTGCCAATCGGTTACACAGGCTCTTCAAGTCGCTTGGACTTTCTTTCTAGGTCTAGAAGTATTCGTTTATTTTCAATACCTCCCCCAAATCCGGCCAATTCTCCGCTCTTGGCGATCACCCGATGGCAAGGGACAACAATCGAGATCGGATTTTTAGAATTGGCCACCCCAACAGCGCGGGCCTTTTTCGAATCCCCCAGGCGCGTTGCCTGTTCCAAATAAGAAATGGTTTCGCCATAGGGAATTCTCAGAAGCTGCTCCCAGGCACTCTTCTGAAATGCTGTTCCCTCCATGACAAGAGGAAGGGAAAAACCAAATCGTTTGCCCGTAAAATATTCACAAAGTTGCTTGCGAGTTAGCGCCATCATGGGGTGAGTTTCAGAATACTTAATCGATTGAATGTTCGATTTGTTATTTTCCTTATCCAGTTCTTTTTCCCAAAAAACTGCATGCAAGCCGAGATCAGAAACCAAGATGCCTAGTTCTCCAACCGGACTGCTCGCCCTGCTGTAAGCAAAATCTTTGGACTGTGCTTTCGCAACAAAATTTAAAAAAGTCATGTCAGAACTCATTTATGGTTTCTCGGCAGCTCGGCGACCGCCATTGGTGATTCTCAATTGAGCTCAACAATTCACTCCACAACCGTTCGCGACCAAAAAAAGCCTTCATGTGCTTCTGAAAATATATGACACCACCTGTTTCAGGGGCATTAAAAAAAAGCAGATCGATTTCAGGGCGACTCTCTCTTATTCTATAATGGGGAAGAACAACGGACTCGGCGCAACAAGAAATAAACATTATTGTAGCAACTGATGGACTTATATCAAAAAACGAAGATTTAGGAATCTTTCTGCCATCAGCGCCTAAAACTCCTCCAAGAGGATCGGAATGACCTATCCAAACAACCCCAACAGTGGAGTAGTGGCGAAGCACTTCTTCTAAGTCACTTTCAACTGCAGAAAAATGGGTCACCACGCCAATGTGCCTTTCTCTGAACCAAAAAGAAATCATCTCCATGTTATCAAAGTGAGATTTTTTCGCCCCTTCAACGTCTCCTATCAAGATGTGAACCTTTTTCTGGTAGGCTGACGAGTAAATCGAACAAAATACAAATGAGAATGTTAAAAATATACAGACCGCTGACTTCAACATCGGAATAGGCTCCCTAGAGGAGTTTACATTGTCTTTGCGACAACTGATTGCAATTTAAAAGCCATTCCTGTTTGAATTAGAAAGCAGGCAATTCAATTTTTGAGTCAACCGCCCAATTTCACTAAACTGCTAAATTCTATTTGCGATTCGCCACGACAGTGATGACAAGCTCTCCTTGAGCTCCACCTCTTTGTTGACTAATTTTGCCTTCCTTTCCGGGAGGCACAAGTATCTCAGGCTTCGAAGAAGCCATTCTCTTCCCATCCTTGTATTCCAACTCAATCTTAAGGCTGATGGCATCCTTAATATTGTGATGCTCTTTCTCAGTGGCAACAACAGAAAATCGCATCTTTTTTGTTTGATCCTTTGTCGTTTGAATGAGTTCCGTCTTATCGCCCGACATTGTATCAAGCCGTGGCTCAGCTACAAGATTTCCTTCAATAAATATCTGCGCCTTTACTTCGTAGTTATAGCTTGCCCCTGATGGCCCCACCGATGCATCTGCGGGGTTCGACGCTTCATTCGGTTTGGGATCAGATCCCGATTTTACGCCATTACTAGAACCTAAAGCCAAGCTGACAAAACAAGCCGAACACAAAAACATCAAAATTGTCTTCAACCTCATAAACTCCCCCGAAAAGCTCAGTTCGATATTCTGGACATCTCTCATTCATTCTATTGTATTGGAATTGATTTATGCAAATTATTTAGCCCAGGATCGTCAGGCGAGTAAATAAGTCCCTCGGCCAGAGTTGCCTTAGCCAGTGCCAATTGATTTGTCTGTATATAGGCCTCAGACTCTAACCGATAAGCTTCTGGATAAGCTGGATGATCAAGCTTAATTTTTTGGGACACCTCAATCACTTTTGCAAATTGAGCTTTCTCTATCAATATTTCGCCCAGCAAAATTCCGGCCGTGTAGTAGCCCGTTCCGTGCCGAAAAGACAGTGCTGTCTCAAGGAGGCCCATGAGGCGATTCTTATCCTTCTCCCCCATGGCTTCTTTTACAGACCGATTGAGTTTTTCATACTCAACGGCAATGTCCTCTTTTTTTAATCTGACGGCCTGCCATTGATTGAGCGTCGCTGATTCAATCGGCAATTTCATTTTTTCTGCACTTGCTTTGAGCGCAGTAAAAATAGGTTCATGTACCTCGGAGAAAAATATGGGTGGATATTTGATCACATGGGCCAGAAATTGAATCGGATCGCCCCCCGGAATCATTTCCTTGAATGCCTCTAAGCGACCGACTGAGGTCTCAATCATCAAAGACTGTGAAACACTCTCTCGATTTTTACTATAAAAATCAAAAGGGATATTGTGCTCTAACTTTACGTTGTCATCAGTATTGGGAATACTCGACTGTTTAAGAAAAGCCTTGATCTGGTCTTTGCCACCATAAAAATATCCAAAAAGATCATAAATTGAAGTCAGACCTTCTGAATCAAGCATTTTTTGAACGCTTGGTGATTGATAAACTCTCTCAAGCCTGTTCCAATTTAGGCTTATGGGGTGATTGGACCCAACGGCCACAGAATCATAGCCATAAATAAATAGGTAAGTATAGGGAAAGGCCTCCTGAATAGCTTTCAAAGCCATTTTATATGAATTCTCTGAAAGCCCCTCGTTCTGAATCCATTGACAGAAAACTCCACCTTCGTTTAGCTTTTTTGCGGCCTCCATGTAATATTCGCGCGAATAAAGATTACCAGCACCCGAGACCAGGGGACTGATTGGATCAGATGTGATGACGTCATATTTTTTATTTGTGTATTTAAGATAAATGCGTCCATCTTCAAAAATCACCTTTGTACGGGGATCGGCTAAGGGTTGGCCGTTGACGTGATTAAAATAGTGACTCGCCTCAACGATACTCTTCTCAAGTTCTAAGATTTCAACACTTTCAACACTCTGGTGAGAGAGCACATGACCCGCCGTGATCCCTGTTCCCAAACCCACAACGGCGACAGTTTTCGGATTTTCATGAAGAAGCAGCGGCACCTGCCCCAGAAGCATCAAGTGCCTGCGATCCCCATGTCCAGCTCCTGCAACTGGTTTTCCCGAAATCCGCAAGCCAATTTTTCCCGTTGAAAACTCATTAGCTGTCACCGCAACACTGCCGTGAACACCATCTTTGTAATAAAGGAGTCGGGCCGGAGTGTTTTCTCTCTGCTTTTCTAACTCCTCCAATGCTCCCTCTGTTGCCATAGACATATAGATGCCTTGATTCGTCGCTAAGGGATCATGAGGAGGAACAACAAGAACACAAACGAAGGTCAGAAAAGACACCAAAGAAAAATACTTGAGTTTTACTCTGGAAGCAGTCCCCGGAATGAGAAAGAATAAAAAAGAAGCTGCGACGAGCCAACCCGTGATTGAAGCTAGACTTATGGTGCTTGAGACCCCAAGTGAAGGAATAAGAAAAAAACCTGTCAACAAACTCCCAATAACACCTCCAATCGTATTGAAGGCATAAATTCTCCCCGTCGAGATCGAAAGACAATCGCTCGCGCGAAGCTCTTGATACAAATGCAAGGCATAGGGAAAAAAGGCTCCCATAAAAAAGGTGCTTGGTAAAACAATCAGAGAGGAAACCAGCAATTGAGAGAGAATGTACCCAAAACCTGATTCTCCTCCAGATAATGTCAAATACAAATGACCGTACCAATAAGGCAGTTCATCATAAAATGACAGAGTCACAAGCGCACAGATTCCAATCATGGCTTGAATAAAAAATACCTCTACTCGCCAATTTTTTGAACGCTTTAAAAGGGCCGAACCCGCGACACTTCCAAGTCCTATTCCGAGCAAAAATACCACCAACATATTTGTGAAGGCGTGGACAGTCGCACCCAGTATTCCACTCAACATCCGAAACCACGACAATTCAAAGACAATCGAAAGGCCCCCTGAAACAAAGAACAATAATTCAAAACCACGTGTCTTGAGACTTGAATTTCCCTCACTGATCATTCTACCTGCTTGAATTGGTTCCAACTTGAGTGTCTGTGGGCCAATCATGATGGCCCAGTAACCAATCAGAAGATCAAAGATCCCGACTCCTATGCAGGTCCTTAACAAACCCCAATTGGGAATAAAAAAGAACCCTGCCAACAAGGTTCCTACGAGTGCTCCTATTGTATTCACCCCATACAGGCGACCTGCCAAAGAGCTCGATTCTCCCCCTTTTTGTGCTAAGGAACCTACCACCGCCGGCAAGGTCATTCCCATAAAGAGAACGGGCAAAACCATCATCGTAAACGTTATCACGAAGCGAATTGCAAGAAACAAAACTGGACTTTCTGTGCTCATCCCATAGAGCCAGGCAAAAAGAGGAGTCGTCGATCGAAAAATCGGAATAGAGATAAGACCAAGTAGGCCTATGGCAACCTGTAAAAATCCGTAGGTTCGGAGTGGTTTCCGAAGGGCCCAGGAAATTTTGGGCAAAAGCCAACTCCCCAAAGAAAGTCCGCACATAAAGGCCGCAACAACCGTGGCACTGCTATAAAGAGAATTACCCAATATATAGGATAATTCTTTTGACCAAGTAATTTCAAGAACAAGACTCGTAGCCCCAGAAAGGAAGAAAGCCAAATAAAGCCAGAAATGCTTTTTCATCATCCCTTAAAAACTCTTAAAAAGGAATTTGGAATCAACAAATTCAAAGATCCCGCAAATCATTCAAGAGTAAATATTGAACAAATTATTATTCCCGGCCAGCAAATTATCCAATTCAGTGCAGAACTCTTGATGAACTCGACAATTGTCGAGTGCAAAGATATCCACCTCCAGACGCCAAAAATCTCTCCTCAATTCTTTGAGGAGCGGGAGTCTGAAACAAAGCTTTTAGAAATGCTGCGCCAAAGGCATCTCGAAAATCATAAGCTTCTATAAATATGTTAAAAAGCAAATACTGCTCGCCACGATTGTCAAGAAGGTACCCGACCCCTTGATGAGCGCCCTCTTCGAAGCGTTTTTTCATCCTTTTCTCAGAACTCCCTATTCTCGCTCCGCTCAATGAGCTCATTGATTTCATTAAAAAATCTTTGTGATCAGCTGCAAAATCTCTTAATCCCATGTTCAAATAAAATCTTACATTATCTCGAGTGAACTTCGGTATCTGGTCAAGCCTCGGTATATCTCGAATTCTGCCAGCAACAAAAGCCTCATACTGTGCGGGATCTTCGATGCCTTGAAACGTCTCGTGAACTATCCCTAGCAGAGGCTGGGATATTCCGAGAGGGTCTTCCACTTTGTCCAATCTGTAACCAAAACTGATCACAATTTCGCCGGCCCCATTGCTACCAGAATAATAGTCAGCCCAACTAGGACCGAAGGAGGAAGCCATAATAAAAAACTCCTTTTCCCACCGCAAAACAGCGTGAAGTTGGCCCTTGTTAATCACCAAAGACGAAGATGAGTCTGCTGCCATTTGGATAGAGTCCACCCGAGGTTCGAGTGAAATAGGCTTACGCTCCTCTGAGAGAAGCAATACGGGGTGACTCAGCGCCAGCTCGACAACTTGTCCTTCCCGCGGCTCCAGGACACTCAGCATATTTTTTCGATTATTAACCAAGATCTCGCTTCTATTCGTGGGAGTCAGAAGGGCCCAATTCATGGGAGAAGCGGGACCGTGATCGGCATGTTTTGCCAAGGATTGAGCCAGGGCAAAAAGCGTCCGGTTCACATCCTCCTCGGCCGAAGCGGGGAGATATGTCGCCATGAAGATGATCACGAATAATAAGACTGGGGAAATCACCCTAAACATCCTCAATTTTCTCCCTTTCATTAGCAGGGTCGGATTCATTGAGTGCAGCGACGATACCCTCAGCAATTGCTCGATTGAATCCCTTTAAGGCCGCAAGTTCCTCGACGTCTGCCCTCCGAATCTCTTCGAGGGAAGAAAACTGGGTGAGGAGGAATTTCTTTTTCTTCTCGCCCAGACCTCGCACCTTGTCAAGAGAAGAGGAGAGAAGCTCCTTTCCTCTGAGGCCGCGATGAAAGGTAATGGCCACCCGGTGAGCCTCATCTCTCAGTTGCACCAAAATATTTAGGCCACTCGATCCACGACGAAAGGTCACCGGATTTTGACGTCCGGGAAGAAAGAAGCGCTCCTGCGATTCATGGACCTCCTGATCTGTAAACTTACCCTCGGTTCGCGCCTTGGCCAACCCAACTACCGGAATTTCTGGCCGACCGAGCTCCTGCAAAACCTCGGTCGCAATTTTTAATTGTCCTTTTCCTCCATCGACCACGATCAGTTGAGGATCCTCCCATTCCGCATGAGACAGACGCCGGGACAAGACCTCCTTCATTGAGGCAAAATCATTCGGACCTATCACCGTGTTTATTCTGTATTTCCGATACTCCTCCGGCCGCGGCTGCCCCTCCTCAAACACAACCTGAGAGGCAACAGTTTGAGATCCTTGAAAGTTAGAAATATCGAAACACTCTATCCGACGCGGAAACTCCGGAAGAAGCAACTTCCGCTTAATTTCCTCCAGACCCGCGAGATGATCTTCTCTTTTCTTAACTTGGTCTTTAAAATGGCTTATGGCATTGGATTCGGCCATGCTCATCAGTCTTCGCCCCTCTTCATCCAACGCATGAATCAAGCGGGGTCGCTTTTTTCCACGCTCCCAAAACACATCACCCAGAAGTTTAACGATGTCTCCGCCCAAATCGACAGGAAGTAAGATTTCATTAGGTATCACATTATCCAAATAGTACTGATTCAAGAATGACGTCATCCACTCCCGTGGATCTTCACCTATCTTTTTCACATCAAGTTTCGGAAAAAAATGGGAGCGATTTCCGATCACTCGACCTGAACGAATGTGCAAAGTCTCAATCAAGGTACTGCCCAAATCACTGTGGTAGGCGACAACGTCGATATCCTCTTCGTTAATGGAGACGACACTCTGCCTCTCCCAGACCGAAGATATCGCTCTCAAACTATCCCGCAATCTGGCGGCAGATTCATATTTTTCTTCTCTAGAGGCCAACTGCATTCGCTGGGTCAAGTCTCGAACCAGCTTTTTATTCCCGCCGCGCAAAAACTTAAGGGCCTCCTTAATTTCATGCAGATATTGAGCCTTTGTAATGAGATTTGTGCAAGGAGCAGAACAGCGACCTATTTGATAAATCATACAAGGACGTTTGCGTGCCGCAAAAAATGAATCCGAGCAATCTCGAATTTTGAAGCTCCGATTCAGAAACCGAATCATGTCCCGAACAGCACCACCGTTGGTATAAGGACCAAAATAGAGAGAACCATCGCTGATCACACGACGATGCAAATAAAATCTAGGGAAATCATCAGTCATGCTCACTCGAATATAGGGATAAGACTTATCGTCCTTGAGCCTAATATTGTATCTTGGGCGAAACTTCTTGATCAAGGAGGCCTCAAGAAGAAAGGCCTCAACCTCAGTGTGAGTGATCAAATAATTAATGGAATCAATTTGGTTAACCAGATAGACTGTTTTGGGACTCTGGTCTGTGCTCTGGTTAAAATAAGATCTCACCCTCGCTCGAAGACTTTTTGCCTTTCCAACGTAAATAACCTTATCATTCGAATTTTTCATTAAGTAGACGCCGGGTGACTCTGGAAATTCCCTTATACTTATCTTTAGCAGTTCCCTTTTCGCTTCGCTCATGGCACACCCGCCTCTAAAGAATCCCAAAAAGAAGACAGATCAATCACCGTTTTCTTTAGGTTCAAATCCACCCTCCAAAGCCACTAAACTTTCGCTGTCTACCTGCCCCTCCTGCATGAGAATGGAGCGCATTTCGAGTCGCTTGATTTCGTCTCGTATTCGTGCCGCCTCTTCAAATTCCAATTCCTTGGCCGCTTTTTTCATTTCTCCACGAAGGCGCTCCACTTCTTTTGCAATTCCCTTAGAATCCATTCCATACTTTTTTGTAGGCTCAGAGACCTTTGAGTATGATTTTGACCCACTTCTGCCACTCTCCCTGGCCTTCCCTCTTGCCTGCGTCTTTTCACCTTGGATATTCGCCAACAAGTCAAAACCATAAATCTCGGCGAGACCTTTGCTGACTTTCTTAATAATGGTCGTCGGAGTCGTTCCATGCTCTTCGTTATAGTTCTGTTGAATAAGGCGTCGACGATTTGTCTCGTCCATCGCCTTTTGCATCGACTTTGTCACTGTTCCACCGTACAGAATCACCATTCCATTTGCATTTCGCGCAGCCCGACCAATTGTTTGAATCAGAGATCTTTCTGAGCGCAAAAATCCTTCTTTGTCAGCATCCGTAATGGCCACAAGACTCACCTCAGGAATATCTAAACCCTCACGCAAAAGATTGATCCCAATCAAAACATCAAAAATACCCAATCGCAAATCCCTGATGATCTCCGTCCTCTCGACTGTCTTGATATCGCTGTGGAGATATTTAACTTTAACACCGAGACCCTCGAAATACTCGGTAAGATCTTCCGCTGAACGCTTGGTTAAAGTGGTAATGAGCACCCTTTCCTTCTTTTTTGAACGCGTCCGAATTTCTCCAAGCAAATCATCGACCTGATCGCGGGCAGGACGCACTTCCACCACAGGATCAAGTAGCCCAGTGGGACGAATGATCTGCTCTACAATCAAGCCTTCACTTTTGGACATTTCATATTCACCCGGCGTGGCCGACACATAAATGACCTTATCCATATAATTCTCAAATTCCTGAAAATTAAGGGGTCGGTTATCAAGCGCAGAGGGCAGCCTAAATCCATGATCGACAAGTGTCAGTTTTCTGGCTCGATCACCTCGATACATGCCTCCCACTTGCGGAACTGTGACATGGGATTCATCAATAAAGGTCAGAAACTGAGAGGGAAAATACTCAAGTAAAGTCGGTGGAGCCTGTCCGGGCTCGCGCCCAGTGAAGTGGCGGGAATAATTTTCGATGCCCGGACAAAACCCCATCTCCGTCATTAATTCTAGATCGTAGGAAGTGCGCTGCTCAATTCGTTCCGCTTCCAAGACCCTCATTTGCTGTCGGTAATATTGAATTCTCTCTCGGAGTTCGTCCCGAATAGTTTCAACGGCCACCTTGGCTCTTTCTTCCGTACTCACGTAGTGACTTCCGGGATAGATTGCGATTTTATCGATATCCTCAAGGACAGTCCCGCGCCACGGATCTACCCAGCAAATTCGCTCAACAAAGTCCCCAAAAAATTCAATGCGAATGGCCTTTTCTTCCTCATAGGGAGGTAGAACATCAACGACATCTCCCCGTACTCTGAATGTCCCTCGATGAAAATCCACATCATTGCGCCGGTATTGGATTCTGACCAACTCCCTTAAAAAACGATCCCGTCTCAGATCCATATTTTTTTCTAAGCGAATCATCAATCCTTCATAAGCCTCTGGAGACCCAAGTCCGTATATGCAACTGACCGAAGCAACAATGATGACGTCACGCCGCTCAAACAAAGAATGGGTCGCCGCATGCCTCATGCGATCAATTTGCTCATTGATTGCCGAATCCTTTTCAATAAAGGTATCGGTGGATGGAATATAGGCTTCGGGCTGATAGTAGTCATAGTAGCTGACGAAATACTCCACTGCATTTTGAGGAAAAAGCTCTTTGAACTCAGCAAAAAGCTGCGCTGCAAGTGTCTTATTGGGAGCCAAAACCAGGGCCGGAAGGTTGAGCTCCGCAATAACATTTGCCATTGTGAAGGTTTTTCCGGAACCCGTCACACCGAGCAAAACTTGATGTTTGGATCCCGCACGAATATTTTCAGTGATATCACGGATCGCCCGCGGCTGATCTCCGGCAGGTGTAAGAGGAGTGACAAGCTGAAAGCTTCTACTTACCAGCACCTGCGTTCGCCCTTCGCTTTTGACCAAAACAAACCTACATCTTTCTCTTTATTTAGCTACTTCCCAGAGGGTCCCTTCTGGACTGTCCTGAAGGGCAATCCCCTTGGCCGTCAAATCATTTCGAATTCTATCAGACTCTGCCCAATTTTTATCCGATCGAGCCCGATCGCGTTCTTCCACCAATCCATCAATCACCCTTCTTTCGAGGCCCATTTGAGTCAGAAGCATATCATCGAGAAGGCGTAAATACTCAGCCGGTCCTTCTTGAAAAAGTGCGAGAAGATTTCCCTTGTTTTTCAACCAATGAAAAAATACCTCAGAGATCGCCTTCTTTTCTGGAGTCATTTTTCCAGGCGTTCGGCTCAAACTGTTGTAGAGCCTTACTATTTCAAAGATTCGCGCCATTGCTTCAGGTGTATTGAAATCATCGTCCAACGCCTCTTCAATTCCCTTGTCAGCCTTTTCAATTGCGACTTCAAATTTTTCATTGAGAGGCACCAATTCCAGATTGGTTTTTATAGCTGCTTCCGCATGAGCCATCGCAGAGTAAATGCGAGCCAAACCCGAGATCGCGCGATGAATCTGATCGGTATTTAAATCAACAGTGCTACGATAGTGAGACGAAATCATCATGAATTTCAAAATTTCAGGATCGTATTGCTCGAGAAAGTTTCGTCCGGTGCGCACATTCCCCAAAGATTTACTCATCTTCTGATCACCGAAGTTAATCATGTTATTGTGCATCCAATATCGAACAAAA
Organism: Bdellovibrionales bacterium; assembly: GCA_016714165.1. NCBI lineage: Bacteria > Pseudomonadati > Bdellovibrionota > Bdellovibrionia > Bdellovibrionales > Bdellovibrionales bacterium. Next base: position 26,456 of record JADJNU010000004.1, on the reverse strand, counting down.
GTCTTTCCTGTGCAGCCCTCACTTTGAGCGACTTCGTTCTCATGATGCGGAAAGACCAAGTCAAGACCACCACCATGAATATCAATCGTGTCTCCCAATAAGCTTCGCGCCATCGCCGAACACTCGATATGCCAGCCTGGACGCCCAGCTCCCCAGGGAGAATCCCAGGAAGGTTCGCCGGGCTTCGCTGATTTCCAAAGAGCAAAATCGGCCGGGTGCCTTTTTCTCTCGTCCACTCCCACTCTGTGCCCTGCTTCTAGGTCCTCCAGGTTTTTATTACTCAACTGCCCATACTTCTCAAATACGTGGACATCAAAATAGACATCGCCATTTTCGACATACCCCATTCCCTTTTCTATCAGCTCACTGACAAAGGCAATGATCTCCTCCATAAATTCAGTCACTCGCGGATTTCGTGAATGAGGGCGCAATTTTAAACTTGCATAATCCTGTTTAAATTCCCGAATATATTTTTCAGAGATCTCGCTGGCAGAAACACCTTCCTTTTTTGCTCGTTCGATTATTTTGTCATCTACATCTGTATAGTTGTAAATGTAAGTGACTTTAAATCCTTTATGTTCAAGCCAATTGCGGACCAAATTAAAAAATATAGCGCCCCGAAAATTTCCCACATGAAGCAAATCATAGACCGTTGGTCCGCAGACATACATGCGAACCTCTCCCTCCTTCAAGGGAACAAAGTCTTCTTTCAAATGAGTTTTAGTATTTAAAATCCGCAACCCCAATGTGGACTCCTTTTCTTCATAATACTGACCGATACAGCCCACCCCTTGGGGCCGTACTTTTCCCCTCAGCCAAATGCAGAAAGAACCTTTTCTGCTCGTTCGATTAAAAGACTTTTTTCCAGTAAAGGCACGAGAATCTTTAATTCTGCCCCATGAGGTTTACCAAGAACCGCAACTCTAATGGGCATAAACAGGAATTTTCCCTTAGCGCCACAATCACTTTTGACCTGCTCCTGTATTTCCAAAAAGTCGCTCTCACTCAAGTATTCAGCCTTAAAGCCAATCAGCAACTCGCGCCACTTTGCAATCACAGTCGGAGTGGATTCCCACGCCATCGTCTCTTTGGCCTCAGGCAACACCTGGAAATCCCCCCTAGACAAAGGGCGAAAAAGTTCAACCCCATCTTTTAGAGTTTCCATGTATGATTTCATGAGACTCAGGGCTCTATTCTGCCACTCGGGGTCCTCAGAAAAGTGAAGACCTGCCTCGTCCAGAAAAGGCCTGAGGCGCCCCCATAATTCTTTGTGAGGCAATGCCCGCAGATGAGTGGCATTGACCCACCTCAATTTCACATCATCAAATACAGCCGGCGATGGATTGAACCGATCCAGACTCATCTGCTCAATCATCTCCTTCATAGACATGATTTCTTGCCCATTCGGCGAACTCCATCCCAAAAGAGCGATAAAATTATTGAGGGCCTCGGGAAGAAATCCGCTCAGACGGTATTCATTGCAACTGGTTGCCCCGTGTCGCTTGCTCAGTTTTTGTTTGTCAGGCCCCAATATAATAGAGAGATGCCCAAACTCAGGAAGAGGAATCCCAAGGCCCTCGTATATCATCATCTGGCGCAAGGTATTGCTCAAGTGCTCCTCCGCCCTTAGCACGTGGGTGATTTTCATGAGCGCATCATCTACCACACAACAAAAATTATAGACGGGCATTCCGCTCGAACGGACAAGGACAAAATCTCCGACCATGTCAGATGGAAATACCACCTCTCCACGAATCAGATCCTTCAGCACATAGTTCTTCTTTTGAAGAGGAGTTTTAAACCGGATTGTCGCAGGCTCTCCCTGCTCAACGCGCCGTTTCGCCTCAAGTGCTGACATGTCCCGGTAAGGACTATTGAACTGCACATTTTGCCCTTCCGGATGAAGGAGGCTCCTCTTTGCTTCCATTTCGGCATCTGTCATAAAACAGTAGTAGGCATGCCCGCTCTCCAGAAGCTGGCTGGCATATTGCCGATAAATATGCTTTCTTTGACTCTGACGATATGGTCCATGCGGGCCCATATCTTGAAATGTCTTTGGATGAGGACCTTCGTCCCAATTCAAACCCAACCATTCCAGATCTGCCAGCTGCATCTGCATGGATTCATCTGTTGATCGCGCCTCATCCGTGTCTTCGACCCTCAGGACAAAGGTCCCGCCCCGATTCTTAGCTATCAAATAGCAGTAGAGAGCCGTGCGTGCCCCTCCAACATGAAGATAGCCAGTGGGGCTTGGTGCAAAGCGAACACGCAAGGGGGATGTGAATGCAGGAGACGAGATACTCATGACCATTGTTCCTTTTCTAATAATTCAGATGAAAGACAATGGCCAAAGATGCCCGATCTTTGATTCAGGAGCAAATGGGCTTACAAAAATATTAAATTTCTCTGGTGATTAAAGTCCGAAAATAGCGGCGATCTCGCCCTCTCTCCTCAACTCGTCCGTACTCGTCGCGAGAGAAAGTTCTTTCAGAAGCAAGCTACGAGCCGTATCAAGCATCTTGCGCTCACCAAATGAGAGTTCCTTGTCGACTTTAAGGACAAAAAGGTCCCTCAAAACTTCGGCAATCTCGAATACAGATCCAGTTTTGATTTTTTCCATGTATTCGCGGTAGCGACGGTTCCAGGTCTGATTGTCGACCTTTACATCGGTATCACGCAAAATGTCGAGAACTTGAGCGGCCTCACCCTTAGAAATAATCGGTCTTAATCCAACCGTCTGTGCGTTATTCCTTGGAACCATAATTTTCATACCAGATTCAACAATCTGAATCGTATAAAACGTCTGTTTTGAACCCAGTATTTCTTTGGTTTCGATTGCAGTCACTTGGCCAACACCGTGTCCAGGATACACGGCATTGTCACCAACATTGAATGAAGTCATTCACTAACCTCCAGCTTACGGTCAACAAAAGTCCCATCCCCGAACAAGATCCAAGACCTTCGAACAAGAGAGGGTTATAGCATTTTTGACACGACTTATCAAACGATATAAAGACGATTCCGACAATATACTTGAAAAAAATACTAGATACCGACGCGATCTCTCACATAATACGATTAGGCACTCGTACCGTCCGATAAGAACATCGACATAAAGTGCCGTTTTTCGTCTGTGACACAAAATGTCAGTTGGATTCAAAGGTCCCTGTTGATTTATTTTTATCGACATTGGGTGCTGCGAACAGATGATTGTGAAAAGAGATGTAAAAGCCCGGTTCAACATAATGGGCCAGAGCCATGGCCTCTGCAAAGTTTTGTGTGGCATCTGAATCATCAAAACCCACAGGTTTCATTGCTCCGGTAAATAGGACCGGTACAGGGGGTGAAGCTTCCTTTGAAAAACAATATTTAAGGGTCAAGGCCATCGTATCGGTCCCATGGAGAACAACAATGGGAATTCCGTGTTGAAAGGATTCTAAAATGGCCTGCCAAATGAACTCGCGATCGGAAGGCGTCATATGTAGCGAGTCCTTGGCCATCAAAACTCTAAATTGAACTTCCGTATGCGGAAGGCGCAAACGGCTCAACAACTTCCTCTCAAGGAGAGATTCGCGATTTTGTAGATCTCCCTCTTGCTCATCGTAGGACTTTTCTATAGTTCCGCCGGTCGTGAGCACAATAATCCGTTTCTTATTCATGACTCTGAAATATCATATTTACTTGCTGGAGCCAGCCAATTTCATGTTATGAGTCAAGTTGACGAGGTCTGTAACGAAAGAAAATAACAATTCAAAAGCCCCGACCAAGAACTTCATCGATGATATCATCGAGAGTCATAAGAAAAGCGGGCGGTTTGGCGGCCGAGTCCATACTCGCTTCCCCCCAGAACCCAATGGCTATCTCCATATCGGTCACTCAAAATCAATTTGCCTGAACTTTGGCATCGCACTCAAATACGGTGGAAAATGCAATCTTCGTTTTGATGACACCAATCCCCTGGCCGAAGATATTGAATTTATTGAGGCCATCAAGGAGGATGTCAGATGGCTTGGATTCGAATGGTCAGAACTTCACCACGCCTCCGATTATTTTGATCAAATCTACGACTACGCCGTCAAATTGATTCATAAGGGCATGGCCTATGTCTGTAGCCTAAATGAAGAAGAGGTTCGAAAGTACCGAGGGAACTTGACGAATCCAGGCAAAGAAAGTCCCTACCGAAGCCGTACAATTGAGGAAAATCTTGACCTTTTCAAACGTATGAAAGCAGGTGAATTCCCATCGGGAGCCCACACGTTGAGAGCAAAAATTGACATGGCCTCAGGCAATATGAATATGCGCGATCCGCTTCTCTATCGCATCCGTCATGCCAGCCATCCCGTGACCGGAAACAAATGGTGTATCTATCCGCTTTACGACTTTACCCATTGCCTTTCGGATGAGATCGAAGGCATCACACATTCCATCTGCACTCTCGAATTTGAGGACCATCGACCTCTTTACGACTGGATTTTGAATGAGCTGGAGACTCCTGTTCATCCCCAGCAAATTGAATTTTCGAAATTGGTGCTCACATACTTTACTTTTTCAAAACGAAAACTCAAGGAGCTGGTCACATCGAAGCTGGTCTCCGGCTGGGATGACCCAAGAATGCCCACGTTGAAGGGGATTCGACGAAGAGGATTTACTCCGGCCTCTCTTCTTCAGCTTTGCGCGCAAACAGGAGTCAGTAAGAGTGATTCATTGATAGAAATCGATGTGTTGGAAGAGTGCTTGCGCGCTGATCTCAACGAAAAAGCCCAGAGAAGGATGGCGGTATTAAACCCCATCAAGCTTGTCATCACCAATTACCCCGAAGGCAAGGTTGAGGAGCTCATTGTCCAAAATCACCCCCAAAAGCCTGAACTCGGCCAACGTCAGATGCCTTTCTCCCGGGAAGTCTATATCGACAGAGAAGATTTTATGGAATATCCCCCAGGGGATTACCTACGTCTGAAGCCTGGGGGCGAGGTTCGTCTCAGACACGCCTACATCGTCAAATGCGAAAAGGTCGTTAAGAACCAACAGGGGCAGATTACCGAAATCCATTGTCACCACGATCCCGACACACTAGGAAAAAACCCCGTCGGACGCAAGGTAAAGGGAATAGTTCATTGGGTTTCAGCTCAGCACGCCCATCGGGCCGAAGTGAGGCTTTACGATCGTCTTTTCACTGTCCCGAACCCCAATGCCGATAAAGAGCGACACTTTACTGACTTTTTGAATCCAAATTCTCTTGAAATAAAAACAAATTGCGCTCTTGAGCCAGCGCTGGCTCTTGCAAAGATCGGGGAGCAATTTCAGTTTGAGAGGGTTGGGTACTTTTGTTTAGATTGCGTGGATTCAAAGCCCGGATCCCCTGTTTTTAATCGAGCCGTTACCTTGAAAAATACTTGGGAATCAAAGTAAAAGAATGTTTTCAATAACTGATTCGATGTCGACCTATTCTCGAACTAACCTGGTTGTCTGGTTGGCATTGGCAACTCAAGCGGGAATTCTCAACGTAGGTGGATTCTTAGCTTGCGGCCGTTTTGTATCCCATTTGACCGGGTTTGCTGGTCATTTTGGCATGGAGGCGGCCCGCTCTCAGTGGTTTGCTGCTTTGGGAATGCTCACGGTACCTTTGTTCTTTCTTTTGGGTTCTATTCTTTGTGCTGTGCTGGTTGACTTACGTCTTAAGACCCATCGGCGCCCGCTGTATGAGGTCACCTTTGGAATATGCTCCGCACTCATTTTCGTTCTCTCAGCAGCCGGTCAAATTGGTTTTTTTGGTGATTTTGGAAAGCCATTGGAATTGCAACATGACTTCACCCTCCTTGCTATCCTATGTCTCGTCTGCGGGATTCAGAATGCCATGGTCACAAGTGTTTCCAGATCAATCGTGCGTACCACTCATCTGACTGGTATCACGACCGATCTGGGAATTGGTATTGTGCGTTGGCTCCATCGACACAAGCATCCTCAGTTTGGAGAGGAAGAGAGCAAAGCCAACACCATGCGCGCAGGAATTATCATTTTTTTTGGCATTGGGTCGATGGTGGGAGCTTGGGCCTTTTATAATTGGGAATATTTGGGCTTTGTTATTCCCGGGTTTATCTCCTTTGGGCTTTTCGCTAAATCCCTCCAGAGGTTTCAAGTTCTAGAGGCAAACCAGAAATAGACCTGAAGGCTAACAGAATAATCCGACAAGCCTTCAGGTCCTAGAATATGGATTCAGCCAATCCTTATTTTGAAACCACCACGGCAAAAGGCTGCTTCCCATTTCGCCCCTTTGGAATATTCGCCCCAACAACTTTGATTGTCAACTCACCCGCCACTGCCTGATCGAGTATCAGCTGCTCGATGTTATCAGTGGAATTTCTAGATACCAGCGTTGTTGGGAGAGAACCTTGCCCAGAGGGAGGGAGCTGCCCGACTCCTGAAGGAGGAGATATCTCAACTTCAAGGTCTAGATTGTTGACAAGCGCCTTTGCCGCATTCGGCGAGCCAGGAGCATCAGTGTAAACCAAAGTCACTTTCACTTTTCCTGCAGAGACTTTAACTTTCTCAGTGAAAATCTCACCTGTACCGAGTCCTTCGGTTTGATCGATCAAAGAATAATAAGACTCCAAAATCTTTGGCGTTGTGGCCCGCTCAATATTAACGCGACCGTAGCCCTCATGATTGTTTGGAGCAGATTTTGGAAGTTCTTGGCTAGGCCCAATGCCATATTGTCCAGGATACATGTCATCGGCGGTCGCAATTAAAATACCCTTCATTAAAGCCGCACTGGGATTTGCGTTTCCCCATTCCTGATTGAGGTATTGGCGAAGAACAGCGGCGGCCCCAGCCACAAGTGGAGTCGACATCGAAGTTCCCCCAGAATAGCAATAACTAGGATTGTAGTTTCCCCAAAGCGGGCTCGCTCCTTTGACTGTCGAGCAGGTGCTCACAACATTGGTTCCCGGCGCCACGATATCAGGTTTGATTCGTCCGTCAAGACAAGGTCCCCGAGAGGAAAAAGCGGCAATTCCGTCCGCACTGTTTGAGAGGGTATCACTCTTAAGAGGCTCTACTCCCCAGGGCTCTCCTCCCATTAATTCTCCGAGTTTTCGTTGAATTCCACCTTGCGAAATAAGATTCTCTGAGGCCCCGACCGTCAGCACGTTTTTAGCAGATCCCGGAGATGCCATCGAATTTTCATCCACTCGTCCATCTTTGCTTCGATCCACCCCGTTGTTACCTGCAGCAAAAAGAACGAGCATGTCGGGATTAGACCAAATAAATTCGTCGGCCTGGGAAGCATAAGAATCATAGGTCCCTGCAATTTGCCCCCCTCCCCACGAGTTTGTGTGAATCCGAGCTCCGTCTGAGTAAACTGAGGAAAATAGTTTATTGAGTTTTGCCGGCACCGTCAGATTGTCTATAATAGGAGACCACATCCCCTCTGGGATCATCTCTGCACCAAAAGCGCCTCCTCGAATCCGACCGCCAGAAGTCACTCCGTTGCTCACTACCGATCCAGCCACGTGAGTGCCGTGCCCCATCACATCGGACCAGTTGGTGGCACCGATTCCATAGCTATATCCCTTTTTCACTTGTCCTTGAAATTCGCCGACCAATGACGAAATGTCGCCGCTATCAAGACCCGTATCGGCCATTGCCACTTGCTGACCACGACCATCAAATCCACGTTTCCAAGCCTCTTCAAATCCCATAATTTTTGTACCGGACTCAAATCCCGTGAGATCTGTATAGTCTCCCGCTTGGGGGTTAAGTTCAAAATGGGTCAAAGAAGAGTTTTCTGGAAAGTTCATGTACTGCAATCTCATTTGCGAAAAGGCTTGTATCCAAATTACTTCATCCATGTGAGCGAGTTGATCAATTTGGCTCAAGTGGATTTTCAAATAATAGGCATTGCCCTCACCGTCCAGAATTTCTGCGCCATCAAGTCCGTTCAGATGATCTCGAAATTCTTGCTCCTGGCTGTCCTGGTTTAGCTGAACCATCACGATGGCTTGGTTATTCCGATTGAAAACGCTGACGCGCGGGAGATCGGAACTTTTCTTCCAAATTGGCATCATGGGAAGAACGGCTTGTATTTCAGGTCTCAAACTCAACGCGAGGATCGTGTCAGGTGATCCTTCTACAACATAAGCATCATCTGGAATATAATTAAAAATCTTGAGGCCACTGTCCTGAAGCAACTTCCTGTCTTGATCGCGAATGATTTGCTTAAACTGCATCACATACAATCGCGTCTACACTGGCTGACTGCGACTCGCCTCCAGCCTCAATGCGCCTAAGATTTCTTTGTCGATCGTTGGAACCTCTCCCCTCTGAAACTTCAGCACCTGTCCAGCAAGACCAAATTGACTCCACACCAATAGGCTTGCGGTAACTATCATCCTTGAAACCATATTCCCCTCCGGTAGGTTTACATTTATGCACCGAAGAAAAGTCAATCATGGTACCGATAAGATAAAAAGGAAAATTGTTAATATTTCTTTTGATTCCTTTCAAATTCCACAACATCGGATAATATTATTATATCTATAAGAGTTTCTTTCGCGAGAGATCGTTACAGATTCAACCCCACAAATTTGTTTGCTTCAACTTCAACTGCCGCTGAATTTTTTGATGCTCGGGTTTCTCCAAATTGGGATCAACTTCAATGAGGTTGATAGCCGCAGCTCTTGCCTTTTCAAGAGTTCCAAAATCACGCACGAGATCAGCCATTTTAAACCCTAATAGACCCGATTGACGAGTTCCTAGAAATTCTCCCGGACCACGCAACTCCAAATCAGCTTCTGCAATTTTGAACCCATCGCCACTTCTTTCCATGATTTCAACACGCTGACGAGCTTCATCAGAAACGGCCGAGCCCAAGACTAAAATGCAATAGCTCTTGTATTCGCCTCTGCCCACTCGACCCCTTAACTGATGAAGCTGAGACAAGCCAAATCTCTCAGCGTGTTCAATGACCATGATATTGGAGTTGGGAACGTCCACCCCGACTTCTATCACCGTTGTCGCAACTAAAATTTGAATTTTTCCCTCACGAAATTCCTTCATCGTTTGATCTTTTTCGACAGATTTCATTTTTCCATGCAAGAGTCCCAACGAAAATTGAGGGAATCTGGCCTTTAATTTCTCAAATTCCTCCCTTGCATTTTTTAGATCAATTTTTTCACTTTCGTCGACGAGAGGATAGACAACGTAGGCCTGACGACCTTGGTTCACTTGCTTTTCGAGAAATTCCCAGATCAAAGCTCTCTTTGCTTCATGAGTCACCCGGGTCAGGATGGGCTGTCGGCCAAGGGGCAATTCATCAATTACTGAAACATCCAAATCGCCATACAGAGTCATTGCAAGTGATCGCGGAATAGGCGTTGCCGTCATCAAAAGAAAATGAGGTGAAATGCCCTTTTCCTTTAATGTCACTCTTTGCTCTACCCCAAACCGGTGCTGCTCATCCACAATGACCAAACCGAGCTGTTTGAATTGCACTTTGGACTGAAGCAGAGCCTGTGTTCCTATTACAATATCAATTTCGCCAGAAACCAATCTTTGATAAATCTCTTTTTTTGTTGATTCTTTTGCTTGGCTCGTGAGGAGGGCCACTCGCAGCCCTAAGGGCTCGAGTCTTTTTTGCCAACTCTGAAAGTGTTGTGTCGCTAGAATTTCTGTAGGAACCATGAGGCAAGTTTGAAATCCCGAATCAGCCACTTGGGCTGCAGCAAGTAAGGCCACTATTGTTTTCCCACATCCCACATCTCCCTGGACCAGGCGGTGCATCGGATGCTGCTTCTGCAAATCTGTGACAATTTCACCAAAGGCACGATTTTGAGCGAATGTGAGCTGAAAGGCCAATCCGTCTCTGATGTTATCAACTCGACTTGATTGAGGCTTCACTTGATAGGCTTTCTCTCCTTCTAGTTCCGCCCGCCTCATGACAAGTAAAAGTTCCATCCAAAAAAAATCGTCAAATATCATTCGTTGCTGTGCTGGAGATCTAAAAGTCAGAAATAAATCGGCCGCATTTTTCGGAGGTTGATGAATTTCGCGAAGGGCCTGAGACCGTTCCAACAGCTCAAAATCTCGGCACATCCAGGTTGGCAAAGGGTCCTCAAGAGAAGAAGAGTCTAGAGCCGTAGAAATCACTCTCCGAATCTTCGAGGGGCTCAATCCCTCAGTTTCAGTATAGATTGGAACCAAAGAATCACTCTCTTCAATTCCTATTTGCGCATGATGTATTTCGGGATGAAGAAATTCTGTCCGTCCGCGATAATTGCTGACCTTTCCAATAATTTGAATTTTGTCATATGTCTGGAATTTATCAAAAAATCCTTTATGGGGAATCCGAAAAAATTTACAGGAAACTCGACCTGTTTGATCTTTCACCACCATCTCAAACATTCTTTTCCCACTTCGTCCAAGAACTGAGGAACGCAAGCTGACCACTTCAGCGACCAGACTAACGACCTGTTCCACCTGCAGACTGGCGATATTGCGAATCGCCCGATGATCTTCGTAAGATCTTGGAAACCATTCCAACAAATCGCCGACTGTATTGATTCCTCGCCGAGATAAAATACCACCAAGCTTAGGGCCAACCCCCTTGATGTATTGAACTGATGTGTCAATTGTTAAGGACATGAGGCTCCAACTTATTCATTGTGAGTGAACTGTCAATAAAGTTAGTGGACAGTCTGAAATTACGTGGCAAACTAAAATCATGAGTGATCAAGCCTACATGAAGATCAGGATGGCGTCGATTCATCCATCTCATCCCCTTCCCTTCGATGTGTATGTGTGCATCAACGGACGTTATGTTCACTATCTAAGGAGTGGTGATACCATCACCGCAGCAAAAATCGATAGCCTTGAAAAAAAAGCACCTGATTCGTTTTTTCTTCGAATCGAGGACCGCCAGCCATATAAGGTCTATATCCACCAGCAACTGAGCAGTGATAAAATCCACGGCAAAGACAAAGCCCTTATCCTCCGTGAAAGCTCTTTTTCTCTTGTTGAGGAACTCTTTGAGAGTCCCAATGTTGCAAGAGCACTTCAGGAATCACGCGGCATCATCGACCAGTTCGTGTCATTTATCGATGCTGAACCTGAAGCAGTCTCCTATCTGATTGGCCTTTCAAGTCATGACTTCTACACCTACACCCATTCACTTGATGTATCTATTTATAGCCTTGGACTCGGACAGTCGGCCTCCTATCAGGGAGAAGAACTCAAAGAGCTGGGTTTGGGCGCTCTCTTTCATGACATAGGCAAACGAAACGTGAACGTCGACATCATCACAAAGACAGGTCCCCTGGATGAGTCGGAGTGGGCTGAAATGCAGCGTCACCCCACCTATGGCCTCAAGATACTCACAGAGCAGAAGGGCTCAACAAACCTGAAGGCCTGTTGTTTTGAACATCATGAGTCTTTTCTCGGAAATGGTTATCCTCAGCAGCTCTCTGGTCAGGAGATCCACCCAATGGCACGCATTGTCGCAATCACTGATACCTACGATGCGCTGACGACCAAACGCTCCTACAATCAACCAATGACTCCCACAAATGCGCTTGAATTCATGAAACACAAACTTGCCGCAAGATATGACCAAGACCTGATGAACGCCATGTACGACGTCCTTTTTCAGATGAAGGCGGAAGCTTCGAAAACCTCTTAGCAGAGAAGAGAGGTGACTCTCGCTATCGCTCAAGTCACCTGACAGAGTTCAGTGCAATTCGGTTCACTTCGATTCTTCTTCATTTCTGAGGACTTCTCTTAGGTTTCTAATCACGTAGCCTCCATCCTTGTCGATGACAGTGTGTCCAACTGCATCGTTTGAACTAGCCTCTGAAACAATACCTTGAAAAAGATCCGGCATGTAATTTCCGTGGAGCCCAGCAATACCACCAAAGTACTCGCTCTCTTCAAGAAGTGATTTGATGGAACCCATGCCCTTATCTCCAAAATCCTCCATGTCACCAAGGACGAAGGTGTACCGATCCCAGGCTGCGCGGGGGTAATCGTCTTCAAAAAGTTTCTTAGCTCTATCTATTCCAGCCGAATAGTTCGTTCCCCCACCCAACGGAAATTTAAAAAACTCGTCCCTATTTTTCAGCAGGTGCGCTGCGGTATCAAACGCGATAAAGCGAAAATCGAAACCCTTATAATTGTATCTAACCAAAGCCTCCATATCATTAACAAACCTTTTGAAGGCATCCATATAGGAAGCGACAGATGCAGAGGCATCCAAAACAAATACCACGACCGCCTTGACGTCAGGTTTCTTTGTCGGCTTTGTTGACTTAACGATGATGTCCAAAGGTTGAAGCAATTCAAATCCTTCATGAATCATATCTTCTGGATTTTCAAAAGGGTCCCTGTCATCCTGCAACAAAGAGGTAACGCCCCTCCCAACGGCATTCTCCATGATCCGATCTTCTCTCAGCATTCCCCCTAAGCTCCGCCGACTCTTTCCTGGCTTCTTTGCATTTCTCTTTGAGAGTCCCGGCTTTTTGTTGAGCTTAGGTAGCTTAACCCTCTCTCCTAAAAATCGACTGTAGAGCTCATCAGGGATGTCAATCCAGGAGGGATCATTCTCATCTTCTCCCGGCTTATTCCCCTTTCCACCTTTACCATCCCCTGGCCCCCAAAATCGATCACCTTCGTGACCATCAATGGGGCCAACCTGCCCGTTGCCTCCCGCATCTGGATTGAAAGGGCTCGCCACCACACCATCGGAATCTGATTTTGCAAGAGTCATATGAAGGTTTGGTGCTGCCTGCCTAACAGGTGCAGGAGGAAGCTCGTTAAGTATTTTGTTGAGATATTCAACATCAAATTCTATATGCACCTCCGAAGGCAGCGCCCGAATTTTTACTTTTCCACCAGATCCTATGACAAAGCCCCCTTTTAATTTGCTCGCTCTCTCCATGGCCATTGCCATGCGCCGATTGAGCATCATTTCAAATTGGGAAATGGCTCCTGCTGCATTAGGAGACTGAAGCACCAAAGAGCCTTGAGGGATGGGATCATCTGAGATCTTCTTAATCCCCTTAGAGACCTCCTGTCTAAGAGTCTCCGATCCACTAACCGCCTTTTCTAACTGTTGATCGTCCTCGAGATAAAGATCAGCGATATAGGCACCCAGGTAACTCGAAAACTCCTTTTCCAGTTCTGGCGACTTCTCCTCCGTAAAACTGCGCTTCCTCACTGTTCCTGTGTCAAGTACACCAGGAGGATAGGTCTCCTTGACAATCTTATAGGCATTTATATCGCCATAAGGAGACATGGTCACTCTTCCTCGAATCAATTTCTTTTCATCGGTCACATAGAGGTGACCATACAGTTTTTTCCACCATTCTGGCATATGCCAAAGCCAATCAGGAAGTTGACCTTCAACAGTTTCTGAGAAAGTTGCTTCCAAACTAATGGAGCGATTTGTTAGATTAGCCAAAGCATACAAAGCCGGCCCGATTGTTTCATGATCAATTGGAATTGCCCTTCCAAAATCATCATCAATCACTAACTCCATTTCTCCGGTATTAGGTCGCTGAAAATTCATCAATCTCACACGAGGTCTGTAGGTGTACTTGGGCTTCAAAACTGTATCGACTAACATTTGTGCCACTCGTTCAGGATCACGGCTCACGATAATCCACTGTGCTGGTGGCGGGTCATCAGGGTTCCTCGGACTTGGTGGCGGAAGATTTGGATCCATTTCCTCCCGAGTCGCCCTTCTGACAACGGCTAATTTGGTCTTGTCAATAAAACGCTGATCGACTGCAAACCTGATAAAATCATCGTCCGTCATGCTTTCCATCAACTCTTCAGCATGCTTTATAAATTTCGCATCTTTTTCAATTTGAGATTTCAAAGACGATATTTCAGGCTTTGCTTCAAAACGTTCCCGAATCCGCCTCCAACAAAAAACGCCCAGGGAATAAGGATCCTTTACTTTTGGAAAATTCTCCGATTGCATCACACGTTGCGAATTCAAATAATATTCGAAGGTGTGGTGAGACTCAGTATGGCGTGGAATTATCTCCTGCATGATCGACGCCCAGCCTTCGTTCATTATCTGAGTGTGAACCAACGCCGGCCTAAAGCTCATCGAAATAACCAATTTTTCCAGAATTTCCCGTTTCCAGGACGGCTCCTCGGGCCCCAAATTAGCCGTGATTGCCTGAAGAACATTCTCTGTAATTCTTCTCGGATGAGGCAATACCTCGGGCCTCCCCACTTGACCCCCTCCCTGTGGCCTCCAAGATGTTGTCCCAACCTGAGGAGCAAAGTCGCCAACGTCCTCCCAATAGGGAGCAGAATAATCAAGGAGAGGCATTAATGTCTGGGCGAACAAATACCATCTCATGACATAATCTTGATCGAACTCCCGATAAGCTCTTTCCAAAACCTCATCAAGTTCGCGAGTTGCTTCCAACCCCTGTCCCACTCGATAATGGGGCAAACCTGAATGCTTAGCAAAATGACTGTGTCCAATAAAGGCGTGATCAATAATACTGTATTGTTCATTCAAACGATTGTCGTCTCTAAAAAGGCCATGCTGATAGCCTTCCTCGCCATCTTTTCCTCCACCTGGATAAATAACTTCTAAGGCAAATCCACCCGATGGTCTCATGGCTCTCAGAACAGCTGCGCCGTCCAGATAGTGTCGAACTGGATAACCACCGGCTGATCCAGAAACGATCGCCTGTAAATCCAGAGGCGGCACAAATTCAATCACCTGAGGCGATGTCTCAAGTCCAAGTTGCTCTAATACTCCTCCCTGCTTTGTCAGTTCCTCAATATACTCATTGTAAACTCGAGCCTCTGGAACCGCACGAGGACTTTCAATAATCCTATAATGCGAACTTCCGGTCCGACCCTTCTTGCCATTCTGATCACTCCTCTTGGCTAACTCCTTCATGCACCTATCGCCGCTAGCATAGACTTGCGCAGAAAACCCCAGAATGAAAACCAAAGATGCAATCACCCTCAAAATCACGGTTGCCTCCCACTCGCAAGAAGACGAGCACACATTCCGCCAAATTTTTCACGACGACTCCTCAAATTCTCTGGGCTCACGCGCGCATCATGTTGTGCCACATTTCCCATATCCCTCAAGAAGGCATCCGTCGTCATAGCAAAAGGAGAGTTATTATGTTTCCCAATGTACTCTCTGAAGTTTCTAGAACTTCCAAACGAGTGGTCCTTCGAAGTTTCAATAATGTCGATCAGAAATTTTGCTGCTTTCGGCCAAGATAGTTCGACGACCGCTCGATCCAAAATAAACCCGAAGAGTCTTGCACTATCATAGGTTGTCACGTCACCCAAACTTTGACCCGTGCCGGATTTATCCTCAGATGAAAATTCATATAGAAAATCCTCAAATATCTGAATAAGTCTCAGATAAACGAGCTTGGCTTCTTCCTCGGGGGCAACAGGTGGCAGATCCCTAAACCATTTCTCAAGCCTGTGATTGTCAAATCGCGAAATTCGAGAGATGTCTTCTGATTGGGGAAGTCTCAAAAAAAGATGCAGATATGCCCAGAGTTCATTTTCGACTCTCTGAGTGTACTCAGCGATCATGCGGGCCCTTGTCGGCTGACTACTAATTGTGGCCAGTCTATTATCAAGAAAATCTCCCAAATTAACAGGCTGACTACTGACTCTATAATTTGCTTTAAAGGGAAAATAGGGCAAGTCGGGCTTAGACCCACTCATCAGAATCTCCACTAGTTCAGACGTCTTCTCATGGGTTAGAAAATCCATTTCCTCGGGATGAATAACCGTCTCCCTTTGAGGGATCGAAATATGAGTCACAAGATGATCCGTCAATCCAATGATAAAGTTATCCCTCACCGAATTTGATTGACCAACAGCCGAAATAGAAAGGGCCTCCGTTTGATTTGCCTGAAGAACCAAACCATTCCCTAATTGCAGCCTGAATTCACGAATCAAAAGCCTCATAAAAGAAGCTAGCGATCTCATATCATTCGGTAAAATTGGATCAATCTGAGTCTGAGCCATGACTGCCTTTTTGAAATCGTCAAGACTGATTCTCCCCATGGCAATCGATCCGAGAGAGTCCTTGATACTCTGCCTGCCCCCTTCAGATGCTGTTCTCGCCGTCACTAAGTAGAGTCTCGCTGGTGCAGCATTGGCTGGAACATGAGTCAGCGCTGCTGTGGCTGGAACTAAAAAAGCCCTCGCATCGGCCCCTTCAAATACGTCAACCAGACTGTCAATCACCAAAGGCTCTACCATCACGAAATGATTTGGAGATATCCGCGCATCTTCGCGAATTTTTGCCGCCAATTCAGGCACCTTGGCATCTCGTGGGAAATTGTCCATGGGTATAATATAGGCCCACCTAGCAACAGTGGAGTCCTCCAAATCCATTTCCTTATCCGATAAAGCTGCGAGCACCTCTTTCTTCAGAAGCTCATCCGGTCTATATGTCTTTCCATTGTCGATGTATTTTCTACGCCGATCTTCGTTGGCCGGATTGAGAGTCATGTAAATGCTCAAATTTTGAACAGGAATTTCGCGCACCCTATCACCCTTTTTCGAACGCACGGTGACCATTCCACCCTTTGCTTCAAATAAACTCATTATAAATTGGTGCAAGCGTCTCCTGACCGTGACAGTGGTGGCCTTATGAAAATCATCAAAAACCAAATGGGCTCGAGCACCTTTGGGTTGTGATAATAAATCATAGATATCTGCGATGATTTCTTCTACTGAGACCTTCTTCGGATCAGTGGATTCCTTCTCCGTCAACTGACCGACGTCGACGAAGATGTAATCCGCCTCCTCATTTGAGGCGTGACCTCTCACGTACTCCCTCAAATTGATAACTTTAAAAAAGGCCTTAACCAGTGCCGTCTTCCCGCTTCCCGTCCCACCAAACAGTAAGAAAGATGCAGGAATTGGACGACTTGTGTCTGCAGGTCTTGTTTGAGTATTGAATACGTTAAGAAAGCTTGCCTTCAGGTCCGAAGATCCTTTGTATCCAAAATCCTCAAAGCTGCGAACCGCCGCCCTAATATTATGTGTTATTCGTAAAGGATCGTTCTCATCCAGAATATCTAGGTTGAGAGGCATTGGAAACACCTTGGTGAAAAGACGTCCCAAAACATTCTCATCTATGCGTCGATTCCTCCTCATTGCCGTGTCTTCGGTTAAGGACGACCTGAGTGTGACGAAGGCCTTCACAAAAGCCGTCGTAGGATTCATATTTAAATCGTAGGCAATAGTTTCCACCCTATTGATGAAATGTTGAATGAGTTGATCCCGAGAATTTGTTTGAGCAGCCCCGTTCAAAACGACAAATTCATAACCAAGCGCCTGAATTTCAGGCTGCGAAAACAAAGCATTTACCCGGTCGAATTTAATGCTGTTATCAGGCGATTCTAAACGATCAACTTTATAGTGATCCTTCAGACGGTAAATTTTGTCTTCAGGTATGAGCGCCCCCTGAAGACGTTCCCACTGCTCTTCAGTACCTATAAGAATGGTTGTCGCATCTCTACGAACTGAATTATCTAAACTCCATCCTTTTTCCTTACGCGGTTGAACGGCCTTGCCTTCCGTTGCCAGCCACCACAAAGAATGAGGCAGAATCTTGTCGGCCCCGGCGGAAGAAGATGCTGTTGTTGGCTTTCCCTCATCTGCAGCTTCCAGAGCCGCCAGGCGGCTTCTCTCCTTTTCTCTGGTTTTCTGAAGCTCTGCCAATTCCTTTTCAAGCACTTCCAAGCGCTCAAAATCTGCCTTTGACTCTTGCAATTCTGAGTAACTCTGCTGAGCTTGACTTTCTCTCAGCGATAGAATTTCATCTTGAATTCCCTCGATTTCAGCCCCGATGTTATTCAGACTTTCTTCGAGGTCAAATCGATCTTCTAAAAGACCTGTTCCTCCCCCCTGATTTTGAGTCACCTGACTTCCATCGGTCGGAGACTCCATCCCTATTCTAGACTCGGTCAAGAGATCGTTTCTGCTCTTAAGGTGCAACGGATCCCGCAACATGATGTTAGGAATTTCCTTTGAATTGACAGGACGCCCTAGGCGTTCAACTGACTCTAAGTTTCCGATCAATACGGCATTGCGTGATACAGCTGCCCCTTTAACAGACTTTAGATTGTCCAATACCTCACTCTGCGTACCTGTTGAGGAAAGCCGAAAAAGAGCCAATTTTGAATTCCCATGTGACCAAGGTTGAGAGGGTGCAGTGTCCTCATTCATCCAACGAAGCCAAACCAACTTATTAACAACAGGCAGAAGCTCCGGAGGAACGAGAAAGACAACCTGTTCTCCGCGAAGCCCACCTGTCGCCGCACTATTCAGAAGTTTATCAAGCGATGGAAATAAGGCCATTTCATCTGCATGATAGAGATTCGAGTTCCCAACAGTCTTGAGATCCTCTGGCAACTTCCCAGATTTTGGTGGCCAAATCGTCCAACTTGAAGTCAAAAAATCATAATTCGTGGAAAACCGATCCAAAAGTCCAAAATCACGCGCCCTCCTATGCCGATTTTTGATCGCCCTCCACTCGTTCATAGTGACAATCATCAGACCCGTCGGAGTCGTATATTTTCCCTTCAACTTTCTCAATCCAGCCGGAGTCTTTGCTTTACCTCCAGACACGATGAGAGACAAAAAGTCAGACTGCGTTTTATAACTCTCACCCGGAAAGCGAACCCGAGGGTCCTCCATTGCATCTTCGTTTTCATCTCGCTTGCCTCCAAGCAACAATCCCTCGCTTTCCTCTGCCTCATTTCTTTCCTCGATATCTGAGGGAGCGCGGGTGGTCACTTCATACGTAGAAAGCAAACTCGGTTCGAGCAGTAAAACCCCTTTTCCAGAACGTCCATTTCCTTCCTTGCCTAGAATAGCACCCATCTCATCTGCAATCTCAACATCATCCAGTGTTTCATCTGCTAAGAAAAAACCAATTTTTGTATTACTCATGGAAAATCTACCCTTTTTTCCCATGAGCTTCTTGAACATCGCCTTCTTGAACCCTTCCTTTAGTGAAGGTTCAACAATAATCACTTCAATTCGATTTAAAAAAGTTGGCTGTTCAGCATATCTCTCTAAGAAGGAATCAAAGCCTTCATATAGAGCCGACTCTCCCGTTGCACTACTCTTTGCGAGATTGTCCACAGACCCATTTGGATTTGGCTTCACAGTTTCGTCAGCATCAGCGTCAATCTTCTCGCTCTTCTCATTCTTCTTTGATGGCCTGGGCTCCCCGAACCTTCCTTCCTTCTCAAACAAGTCATCCATTCCTTTGACTCTGGAACGCAGATGAAAAGGACTCCAAATCTCCCAAACTCCCCCTCGGTTGAGCCTTTTATTAGCGTACCCAACATCCGTGTCCTTTATCCCATCGGCTTGGCGAAGATTAGAAAGCGCGGGACTTCTGGCAGTGATGTATTTATCAGGCTCCAAAAGTTTTCTTACTTTTGTCTCCGCAGACAAAAATCCGACATCGGGATCATCAATCCAATAATATCTTCCCTCAGCGTCTACTGCGAGATGTCTCTTATAGTCGGAGGCCCCAACAAAACTACGATAGACGACTTTCTTGTCCGAAGCTACGAGATGAAGTCTTCCTTGAGCAAGGCTTGGCATGTCCAAAGTTCCATTGACGATGAAGACGGCGTTCTTTGAACCTGGAATTTTCGGATCCTCACGAAAAAATAAAAAGATATGGAAGACATCAGAAGCCCCTTTTTCTCCCTGCACAATTTTACTGTATACAAGACTCTGATAGGGAATATCAAAGCTAACTGTCTTAAAGACCGGACTCGCTGAACCTGGCTGCAAGGGAGTTGCGACAATTCCTAAGCTAAATGATTTGAGAGACTCTAATTCACGACCTGAATTCTGCTTCGCCATGGTAAAGGGCAATAGAGTAATTCGGGCTG
The DNA here is from genome assembly GCA_016714165.1 of Bdellovibrionales bacterium. Taxonomy (NCBI): domain Bacteria; kingdom Pseudomonadati; phylum Bdellovibrionota; class Bdellovibrionia; order Bdellovibrionales; species Bdellovibrionales bacterium. The sequence continues at coordinate 6,534 of JADJNU010000004.1, read as the reverse complement.
ATTTAAAATTATCTCTGTTGACACGAGGAAATTGCAGCAAACGATCTTCCAAGATGTGCTGAACAACTTTTGTCGATCTTTCGGTACGACTGATAAGAGGCCTCCCTGAGGCCTCAAGCTTCATATATCTATCATCTCCAAGCTTAGCCTGAGATCCATCAGGTGTACTCGTATATGACCAAAATCCCGTGTAGTCCTTGGGCGCACCAGTGGAATCATACTGGATATAATACAACTGATTTGGCAATATCGGTGTCTCAGCTTTAGTACGAAGATAAACTTGAGACCCAAACTCAGTCTTCGGCACGTCCAATCCCAGCCCGGACTTTATCAGCCGGGTATAGGGGATGGGCAGCGGAGTCTTCGTCGGGTCTGACTTAGTGGAAGAGGCTGCGGCCACTCCCGCCTTTTCGCTCTCTGCCGCCAAAGCCACTTTTCTTTTCAAATAGGCCGTGACTCCAGTAACTGGAGTCACATTATCAAAAACCGGCTCGCCGGATCGAGGCAGAGCAAGTCTTAGGATCATTTCTTTCGCGGTGACAAAAGGAGTATTCTCCATGAGATTCTCTGTTTTTAAAAGTCTCAAAGATCCAGTTTCCTCGACAATAATGCTCCAGACGGAACCATTTTTTGCCCGATCCTTTCTTGCCGACACCAAGAAGGAATGGACGACTCTTGACCCAAACCGAAAAGTTCCAGATCTAATCATCTCGATTTGAGCGTTCGTACCCAGACTCTTCTCGAAAGCTCCATCCCTTAAATCGAGGCTTTGAAATATATTCGAATCGGCGACCCTTACAGCCAAAATTGGATTTCCGCCACTGAAAAACAAGGTGGCATTCTGATGGCTAACAGCAGAGCCATCACCAACTCCTCCGTCCCAACTCAATCCAGAGATCAGGTACTTTCCCGTCTTAAGATCACGATCAATTCCAAAATCTCCAATGGATCTCTCCTTGGCCATTTCCCTGTTGATAAAAGTGATCTGCCCACCAGATATTACCGTGCTGGTCAGTTTGGCATTTAGGCCAGTTGGGATATCCACTAGCTTGTAGCTACGCGAAAATGGATCGTAAACCAAACCGAGTTGCCCCCAAGACTCTTGAACAACTGGGTCAAGGGGATACTCATTCAATGACTGTCCCCCGCTGGTCAGATTGTAGGCGGGTACACCGGCAAATGAGAATGATACGGAGTCAACGAGCTTTCCCTCTGGGTTCTTGACTTTACCGGAATCGATGTAGGGGCCCACACGATCGAGATGCTTTTTCCAACGATACATGGTTCCCGTCTGATCTTCTGTACGTGGCAATTGCATTCTTGCGTTCTCGACAACAAGGGGGGACAGAACCGTAAAGCCACTTCCATTGTTCCCGCTAGACAAAAGCATTCTCTCAAGCTGCTTGACGTTCATATGTTCGTAGGCCAAAACAACGGCCCGATCATCTCTCACGGCCACCTTTTCGCTACCAGATGAGAGTGGAATTAAAAGAGCAAATGTAAGTCCGTTGCCCAATAAACTCTGAGCCTTAACAGAGATCAAAAGCAATCTCTCCGTAACAGAGCCTCGGACATGAGTTCCAGAATCGTAAATCGCGATTTCATCCGGGTGTTCGAGAAGGGGCAAATCGACCGTTCTCCCACTTAAGACGTCAACCAACGCAATTCCACCCGCGCCCTTTTCGCCGATTGAAAGATATGACTTACGGTTTTTCGGATGGGAGTTGTAGTTAAAGAGAGTCATCCGCCCATCTACCAGCGTCAATGCCTCATTTGAGGAGCCAATACCAGCTGAAGAGCTTAGAAAAGCCAACACACCCTTATAGGCGCGATGAACTCCCGTCACATTGCCAGGCACAAGAATTTCCAAGGCCCCCGATTTGGCATGCAGCTTATAAATGCCAGGAGCCAGATCCTCCGGTTCGTTCCCTCTGACCACAACTTCGAAGACTTCAGATCCTTGAGAAGAATAAGCGAAGCGAGCGGCCTCCGAACTGAGAGTGTAGGTCAAAAAACCAAATCCAACCAAAAGACCGAACAACCATTGCATCACTTATCCCTCACTCAAAAATGATTTTGAGATACAATAAAATCTTCCTTCAAGAGCACTGAACCATCGAATCTAATTCTTCAAGTCGCCATCGACTCGCTTTTAAGGTTGATCTACTTTTTTGTTCTTTAACAACTTCTCTGATCTCATCTGAGCAACAAATCCAACGGCCTGTTGAAAGGACGGAACATCATAGCCATATTTGAAGAGAACTCTCTCGCTTCTTCCAACCTGTTCAACAACAGATGGATCATGGGTCTCGCCACGATAAAATGAATCAAATGATGAAATGTAATCCGCCGTTCTTGAATCCTGATCGGCAAGAAATTGCCTGACCGCCTCCATTAGTTTTGAATCACGAATGGGAGCCCTGTTGGCGCCCCTCATCGTTCTGAGAAGGAATTTCGGCTCAAACCTGAGATTGTTTTTGACCTGGTAGGCATCCAAGATCAGCTTCAGCCGATCCCGATTAATAGGAATCTGTTGAGCGCCAGAATCGCTACTCACGTAGTCAGCTTCTGGGCGATTCGCCAGCTCAATTAACTCCCTCGATACTTCATCGTAGATGCGGTCTGCTTTTTCACCTTCACCCGAAATAATAATCCGAACATCATTTTCAAGACGAGGCAAGAGAACTTGATGTTTAATCATTCTGCGGAGATTCTGCCAATGGGCCCTGGTCTCAAGTTTATCTGGAGTAATTTTGTTTCGATCCAGGAGCTCCTGAAATGCAATGTCTGCCAATAAAGGAGTAATCGACACATTTTTTTCTTGAGATACTTGAACGAGGTAGCGTATCCAGGTTTCAAAATCTCGGGAAGTAATACCCTGATTCCCTTCGTTAAGCAAAAGATGCATCCTGGAGAGTTCAACCAATTCTGCTTCACTGCTAGGATCTATCTCTCCGAGAATCACTCGCAATCTATAAATTGGATCCAAAAATTGCTGTGGATTTGCCGTGACTAAACTGAGTTCGGTCTGATGTTTTCTAAGACTTGGGATGTCTACAACCATCCTTGAGGCTGCAGCCAACCAAGCCATGTAATTTAATGTCAGAGGACTCACCAACGTCGATCGATTTGCGCCTCCTTTATAGTAGAGGGCGTATCTTCGATAAGCTGTTGCTGTCTTACCCTCTGCATCTGGAAGGGGATAAATATCCAGGGCATTGTAGGGCACTTTTTCGCTTGAATCGAGAGGACGCATGTCAAACATTTGCGCCCCTACTTGCCTCGTCACTGCAATTTGTTCGATTTGGTCTGGGGAAAGTAACAAATTCATGTGGTTCTTCTCTGCTCGATCCAGAGACGCAAGGAGAGCCTGATCCTCAGATGCTTTTTCTATGCTCTGGGTGTTAGATGTCCAGATAACCAAAGTATCCGCCTTTACCACATCCCCGTAATCCGTCTGAACATCCCCATTTTGGACGACATCAAGAAGAATATTAAGAAGATCCTTGCCATTCCGATACATCTCATCAACCAGAACGGGTCGACCATCGGCCCTAAAGAAACTGCCGTTATAGTCGGTAGCCAATGGATGATTGGCTCCCAGCAGTGCAACGTTTCTCATGTTTGGAGATGCAAAAATTCTGGTCAAGTTTGCCTCCTCCGGTTGAGCACGAATCATCAACGGCTCTTTTGACTCCGGCACAACTGAAGACCGGGGCACGATAACGACAAATTCATTGAGTTGCTCCAAAAACCAAAGATACTCCTCGCGACTGAGATCATCGATACTGGCCGTACCGAGACTATATTTAGGAAAAAAATGGTAAAAAAGAGCTGTCAGGTAATATGTGGAATGTGGTTCGGGCTGCGTCCATCCTGTTGAAACGATGAATTTATGACGACTCCTGATTTCAGGTAGTACCCCCTTTAAAATTTCATCTTGGATATCTGATCTCAAAAGGGTAAACGGCGATCGCGGAAGCTGAGGTTTAACAGTCTGGCTCAATCGCAGAGAAGCCAGTGATGGAATCTTATCAAGATTCTTCCAAACATAACTGTATTCTCGATATACAGGAGACTTTTTTGGCAGATTTTTCTGCAACTTATCTAAGGCAACGAGAAATTCCGTTTTTCCCGTCCCAGCCGGCCCTGGTAATCCGGGTGACTTGCCAACATTTTGCCCGCTGGCCTTGGCCATTAGAAATTGAACAACAGCCGCTATTGGCCCCTCTTGGCCAACAACCCCACGATTCTCTGATTCAGGTAAGACTCCCGAAAGAGTCGGATAAACCAAGACAGGCTTTCGCTTAAAAAGAGGATCACGCGAAGCTTGGGGGGGTGTTGAATGAATTAAGGCAACAGCCTTTTCCCCCGCATTCATAACGAGAAATGGATATTTAACAGCTGGGTTATCGGCTAACTCAGCTTGAGATTCCAACCTCAGTAGATCCTTTAATTCAAAAAGAATTTGCGGTGCTTCACTAGATGGATCTCTGACAAGGGCCAAAGGCTTTTCTGGTTTTGCAACACCCGTTGATGCCTTTTCTCCGTCAATGCCTTCAGCAGCCGCCTTCCGACCTACAGGCTTTTTGGGCTTCAGCGATTCACCGGCGGAAGCCACAGTTTTCCGACAAGTTCCAGGCTTTTTGGTTGTCTCGGCTGAGGGCTTTGAGACCTCTGTTGGAACCGGATCATCTGCACCAAATCCGGACTGCGGAAAAAAAATTTGCGTTACAAAAAAACTGATAACAAGCCACTTCTGGAAGAATTGACTCGCCACTTGAGAGATTGAAATTAGCCCAAAAGACAAAAAGACCCCTTGCCCACGATTGCCCATCATGAGTTCTCCTTTACCCGTTTTGCTGCTCTTGTTTCAATTAACCTAACCCTGGGGCATGAACTATTGCGATTAGGTACCGATGGTCAAGGCAAGCACCCAAGATGAATTTTTTCTAGAACTGGGGCTTTGATCAAAGTGTAAAAAGATACCCAATGATAATTTGAATTTATGAGTCTCATTAGAGCACTGCTCAAATGACTTGAACTGGCCTGCTTAATTGTTGTTCCAAACTCAAAGGGTATCTGGCTGAACCAAATCTTAGGGGTCCAGGATCTTCAAACATGCGTCCGGCAGCAGCGCTCCCGTTGTGAGCACTGCACCAAGCCGAACTCGATCCTGAACCCCTGAGATTTAGTTCAGCCAGCTCCGCGTGTCTTGGATACAACAAATTCACCGAAGGCTTGCGGCCAGCCGCTGTATTAAAATCGAGATTTTCTTCATATAGGTCGATACAATATGATCCCCAAGCCTCTTGATTTTTGATTTTCGACCAATTGGTAAAAATGAGAAGCTTTCGAACAACTTTGGTACGACTGACTCTTATGATTTTAGCAACCCCCCTTTGTGAAACTCCCGAGCAGAGAAGTTCAAAGATCTGTGGGTTTTAATGCCGCGTTCGTCTGGAAGTATGAAATCGTAAATATCAGCTTCCCTATCTCCAACTGTAACAAATTTGTCTTTATTGTTGACGCTATCAAAGATCCTTTTAACCTCTGCAACCGTCGATGAATCTCCTACTCTTCAATTGGTGTTCTATGTCGGTGCTGTATGTGCGATGAAAATTTTTGTTTCGGTTCCTTTATTATTTTTACCACTCGACCTAATCCTTTGGTCTTATTGTGAGTCGCACAATTGATAAATGCAGTGTCCTGGATTACCAGGACTTGAATAAAATTGCTCAGATAGTTTTATCAATCCCCGTTTTAATCTCCCATCATTTGGTTTGAATCCCTTAAATTCCTCACAAGTCCATTGGACTGGGCAATGCCACATAAAAAACTATTTTTATTTGCAAAGGGACCAATTTTGCAGCACCTCGCTCAAAAACGGAGAGCCAAGCTGAGTGAGGGAATCCTATTGCTGTTTTTGCCCTTCCCACCAAGCTGCTGATATTAAGGCATTATTCAATCTCTCGCCGGGAACCACTGCTATCCTCCATCCGCAAAAACTATGGCATGGATATGGCAGTGAAAGATTAAAATTCAGTTTCTTACGTGTATAGATTCTCCGCAGGAGATATCGGACTGCCAGTAATGGGTATTGGTGGATCAGAATTAGCAAATTTCAACGAATAACAAGGAGACCATTTTGTGAAGAAATCAATGATACTGGCAGCGATATTGGCTGCAACGCAATTTTCTAGCTTTGCAGAGGAGAAGCAAGAGGTTTATAGGGTGGAGTGGAAAGTAGTAGATTTTTTTGGTGATATTCTGGGGCCACGCATTGAGGAATGCAGAAATCACTTTGATATTGAACCGTATTTTAATCTAGCAATAGGTACCTACATGGTTAAAGATGTGCCGGAGGAAGTCTTAAAAAATTATAGTGATACCGGCCTTCTGACTGTTCCGGAGGAGATAAGAAAAGATCCCATAGGTTTGAAATGTGTGGCTTTTGTGGAGGGCATGATGGCTGGTGGGACGGGACAACAAATGCTGTCTGGCGGCGAATTTGGACAGGCTGGATATCGGGGT